>NZ_CP065359.1:3460000-3653432 GCF_019904295.1 Ruegeria sp. SCSIO 43209 | reverse complement strand
CTTTTTTAATGTGTCCCGAATTACGGGCCTTTATGGCGCTCACACACAAGGGAACGTTACGCCAAACCTGATGGTCTGGCGGGTACGCTCGAATATCATCGCAGTCCAATACAGCACGGCCCCAAAATGGGGGCACACCCGGAATCCGGGATGCGCATGATATTCCAATTTATCGACAGGGCCAGGATCTTCGGCTAACCCGAGACCCAGAGCAGATCGTCCAACTGACCGAAGCCAGCTTTCGAACATTCGTTCCTAAATCTTTCCGATGCCCGTCGGTCAGATCTTTGGAACAGCCTGTCCCCCCAAGCGAGTGAATCGCTGATTAAGTCGTAGCAAGAGCCCAAGGGTCCGGGCAACGAAACTCTGATATTGACTCGGGGTTCTGGGCGAAAGAATCTCTCGGCTTCGTGAAGACGCGGCTTTCCGGCAACAATGAAAAAGGCGTCGCAATCAGCGACGCCTTTTTCGCAAATCAACGCTTGACGCGTTTTCCCAAAGAATCAGCCCAGCGCTTTGACGCGCGCCGACAGGCGCGACATTTTGCGGGCTGCGGTGTTCTTGTGGAAGACGCCTTTGGTGACGCCACGCATCAACTCAGGCTGAGCGGCGCGCAGGGCTGCGGTAGCTGCGTCCTTGTCGCCGGATGCGATCGCTTCTTCAACCTTGCGCAGGTGGGTACGGATGCGCGAACGACGCGCTTTGTTGACGGCGAAGCGCTTTTCGTTCTGACGGGCGCGTTTCTTTGCCTGGGGCGAATTTGCCATGTGTCTCTGACCTTTTGTTCGGTACGGTTATCTTGGGTTGCGCGCCACGGACATATCCGCACCGGATCAGAAATCACGAGTGTGAGTCGGGCCAAGCGGGCCGCACGCGCATGTATGACGGCGGTCTCTAACCAAGTTTGGCAGGTTTGCCAAGCTGATTCTTCCAGTATGTGATGAGGGAAAAAGGCGGGGTCTGCCCGCCTAATATCACTAAGCGACGATTATGATCACTTGTCGCGGAACTGAGCCGCACGTTTTTCCAGAAACGCGGCCATGCCTTCTTTCTGGTCCTCTGTCGCGAACATCGAATGGAACACCCGACGCTCAAACAGCATGCCTTCGCTCAGCGGCAGCTCATAGCTGCGGTTCACAGCCTCTTTGGCCGCGATGGCCGTGATCTGCGATTTCTCTGCAATCTTCTGCGCCGCACCGGTTGCCTCTTCGATCAGCTTTTTGGCGGGCACGACACGACTGACCAATCCCGCGCGCTCGGCCTCTTCCGCGTCCATGAAGCGGCCTGTCAGGTTCATATCCATCGATTTGGACTTACCAACGAAGCGGGTCAGACGCTGACTGCCACCAAGCCCCGCGATGACGCCCAGATTGATCTCGGGCTGGCCGAACTTGGCGGTGTCGGCAGCGATGATGAAATCGCACAGCATCGCCAGTTCACACCCGCCGCCCAGCGCGTAACCAGCAACGGCAGCGATGATAGGTTTACGGATCGCGGAAACCCTATCGTTGGCGTCTGCAAACAGATTGACGTCGAATACATCGACAAAACTCATCTCGGACATTTCCTTAATGTCCGCACCGGCGGCAAAGGCCTTGTCCGAGCCGGTGATGACGATGCAGCGCACCTTGTCATTGCTATCCGCATCTTCCAGCGCCTCGCACAGCTCACCCAGCAACTGGGTGTTCAGCGCGTTCATCGCATCGGGGCGGTTGAGCTTGATAAGGGCGACGTGGTCTTCGATTTCGACGATGATCGTCTCAAAAGCCATGAGGTGTAAGCTTCCGGTTGTTCCGTTCAGGTACGATTCCTTATCACGCGATTTCGCTGGATCAAGTTATCTTTGGCATTGCGCGCAATAGAAGGATGAGCGACCGGACTGGGTGATTCTCTTGATTTCAGCGCCACAACCCTCAGTTCGACAAGGCTCTCCTTCGCGGCCGTAAACGTCGAAACTGTGTTGAAAATATCCAAGTTCTCCATCGGCTTGGCGGAAATCGCGCAGCGATGACCCACCCGCTTCAATCGCGTCCTGCAACACTTTTCTGATGATCGGCACAAGGGCCGCAACGCGTGGCGCAGAAATCTGTCCCGCTTTGCGACGTGGCGACACCTTGCCGCGATAAAGCGCTTCGCAGACGTAAATATTACCCAAACCGGCAACGATTCCCTGATCCAACAACGCCGATTTGACCGGGCTGTTCTTGCCTTTGAAGGCGTCTATCAGGTGCTGTTCGTGAAAATCATTACCCAACGGTTCAGGTCCCAGAACCGATAGCAGCTTGTGCTGCTCCGCCGTTGCCGTCGGCAGCAGGTCCATTGCCCCGAACCGGCGCGGATCGTTGAAGATGATGCGTGCGCCATTAGCCATATGAAACACCACGTGATCATGTTTCTGCGCCATCGGATGCTCATGCGCATACTGTCCGAGCGGATCGCCAGAGACCGTCATCCGCCCCGACATGCCCAGATGGATCAACAACGTCTCGCCACTGCTGAGATCCGCCAGAATGTACTTCGATCGTCGCCGCAGCCGATCCACCCGTTGCCCCGTCAGCCGCTCGGCCATCCGAGCCGGGAAAGGCCAACGCAAATCGGGGCGATTCACATCCGCCCTTTCGATCACTGCGCCCTCCATTGCGGGGCTCAGGCCGCGTCTTACTGTCTCGACCTCGGGCAATTCGGGCATTACAGGGCTCCTATTCCAAAGGGCCGCATTGTGCCCGCCTCTTATCGCCCTATAACAGAGGCGAAATTCGACAAACGGCAAGGCAAATGTCCGACACCAACGACAAGACCACCCATTTCGGGTTCGAAACCGTGCGCGAGGCTGAAAAAGCCGGCCGCGTGCAGGGCGTGTTCAATTCGGTCGCCTCGAAATACGACGTGATGAACGACGTGATGTCGATGGGCATCCACCGGGTCTGGAAAGACGCGATGATGGACTGGCTTGCCCCGCGCGCCGGTCAGCGGCTTCTGGATGTGGCGGGCGGCACCGGCGATATCTCGTTCCGCTTTCTGAAGCGCGCAGGCCACGGCCATGCTACCGTGCTGGACCTGACCGAGCCGATGCTGGTCGAAGGCCGCCAGCGCGCCGAGGCCGACCAGATGTCCGACAGCCTGAGTTGGGTGGTGGGCGATGCGATGGCGCTGCCCTTTGAGGATAACACCTTCGACGTCTACACCATCTCCTTCGGCATCCGGAACGTCACCCGCCCGCAAGAGGCGCTTAACGAGGCCTATCGCGTTCTGAAGCCCGGTGGTCGTCTGATGGTGCTTGAGTTCAGCCAGTTACCCAATGACGGGCTGCAGAAGCTTTACGACCTCTACAGTTTCAATGTCATCCCGCGTATGGGCAAGCTGATCGCCAACGACTACGACAGCTATCAGTACCTTGTGGAATCGATCCGCAAGTTCCCAGATCAGGAGACATTCCTGAACATGGTCCGCACCGCCGGGTTCGAAAACGCCAAATACCGCAACCTGAGCATGGGCATTGCCGCACTGCATTCTGGCTGGAAGATCTAGATGCGCGGCCCCCACAACATCATTCGCCTGGTCCGGACGGGCGCCACGCTGGAACGCACCGGTGCCATGAATGTGGTGCTGGACGCGTTTGAAGCGCCGCGCGCCGTACGTATTCTGGCGCATACGCTGGGCAAACCGTTCCAATGGCTGGGCTACAAGGGCGACCCCGAGATGCCGCCCGCCACCCGTGCCCTGACCGCATTGGGTCCGGCTTACATCAAATTCGGGCAGGTGCTTTCGACCCGCCCCGACGTAGTGGGAAATGAACTGGCCGAGCAACTGCGTGTTCTGCAAGACAAGCTGCCGCCCTTTTCCAAAGCTGAAGCAATGGCAGAGGTCGAGAAAGAGTTAGGCCAACCGACGTCAGAGATATTCAGTGAGTTCAGTGAACCCATCGCCGCTGCCTCGATTGCTCAGGTTCACAAGGCCAAGCTGACCAGCACAGGCGAAGACGTTGCTGTCAAAGTCCTGAGACCGGGTATCGAGCGCGCCTTCCGCAAGGATGTAGACGCGTTCTATTTCGCTGCGCGTATGGTGCAACTTTGCGCCCCCGGAGCGCGCCGACTACGCCCGATGGAAGTGATCGAGCATTTCGACGGCGTAGTACGCGGCGAGTTGGACCTGCGTCTGGAAAGTGCCGCCGCCTCGGAATACGCTGCCAATACCAAGGATGATGCCGGATTCTGGCTGCCTCCGGTGGTCTGGTCGCTATCCGCACGCCGCGTCATGACGCTCAGCTGGGCTGATGGCATTCCCTTGGGAGATAACAACGCGCTGGACGCTGCCGGACATAATCGCCGCGATCTGGCTGAGCGCGTGCTCCGCCTGTTCCTATTGCACGCGCTACGCGACGGCTATTTTCACGCCGACATGCACCAAGGCAACCTCAAGGTCGCTGCGAACGGGGACATTATCGCCTATGACTACGGCATCATGGGTCATATCGATGAATATACTCGCCGGGTATATGCCGAGATTCTCTTTGGTTTCATCCGCCGCGACTATAAACGCGTGGCTGAAGTCCATTTCGAAGCAGGCTATGTGCCTGCCAATCAGGACGTCGACGAATTCGCCCGCGCCTTGCGCGCGGTAGGTGAGCCAATCTTCGGCATGGACGCCACCCATATCTCGATGGGTCGGCTGCTAAGCTACCTGTTCGAAGTCACTGAACGCTTTGGCATGGAAACCCGCACCGAGCTGATCCTGCTGCAACGCACCATGGTGGTGGTCGAAGGCGTCGCCCGCTCGCTTGATGATCACATGAACATCTGGGAAGTCGCCCGACCGGTGGTCGAGGATTACATCAAACAATCCATCGGCCCCCGCGCCGCCCTGCGCGATTTTGGTAAAACCGCCCTGGTGCTTGCCCGTTTCGGCCCCCGCTTGCCCGGTCTGGTGGAAAATGCCCTGATTGCCCAGACCCAAAAAGACGACCCAAAGACCCCTGGTTTCATCGCAAACCTTCTGCCAGCAGCGATCGGCGCGGCCGCAGGCATAGCCGCGACGCTTGTCATCTTCGCACTCAGCTAAACCAACCCGACCGCTTCATCTGGCCAAAAATACCTTCGGGGGGAATCGCGCCCCGGCGCGATGGGGGGCAGACAGCCCCCCCTTGCCCCGGTCCAACTCAGAGCCGCTCGATGGCGAGGGCAATCCCCTGACCTCCGCCGATGCACATGGTGATCAGACCTTTCGATCCGCCAATACGCTCCAACTCATACAATGCCTTAAGCGTGATAATCGCCCCTGTGGCGCCCACCGGATGGCCCAGCGCAATAGCCCCACCGTTCGGATTCACCTTTGCAGCGTCCAGACCCAATTCCTGATTGACGGCCAGAGCTTGCGCCGCAAACGCCTCGTTGCTTTCGATCACGTCGAAATCATCCGAAGACAGACCCGTCTTTGCGAACAGGTTCTGCACAGCTGGAACCGGGCCGATGCCCATCACCTCGGGTCGCACGCCGGCATGGGCATAGCCAATCACGCGCGCTTTAGGTTTCAAGCCCGCCTTTTCTGCAGCATCTGCTGTCGCCAAAACCATCGCCGCCGCGCCGTCATTGATGCCCGAGGCGTTGCCCGCCGTCACCCGCCCATCTTTCTGGAATACCGGGCGCAATCCGGCCAACGCCTCGGCAGTGGTGGCCTTGGGATGTTCATCGACCTTGAAGTCGACCATGTCGCGCTTGACCTTGACCTGCACCGGCGCGATCTGGCTGTCGAAATACCCGGCCTCAATCGCCGCAGCCGCACGGGTCTGGCTGGTCAGCGCAAACGCGTCCATCTGTTCGCGGCTGATTTGGTGTTCATCTGCCACATTCTCGGCGGTCACCCCCATATGCCCGGTGCCGAATGGGCAGTTCAGCGCACCTAGCATCATGTCGAGCGATTTGACATCGCCCATCTTCGCCCCCCAACGGGCCTGCGGTACGACATAAGGGCTGCGCGACATGCTTTCCGCACCGCCCGCCACGGCAAACTCGGCATCGCCTAGCATCAGCGCCTGCACCGCCGACACTACTGCCTGCGCCCCCGAACCGCACAGCCGGTTCACGTTCATCGCCGGAGTCCCGTTCGGAATACCCGCCTGCATTGCGGCGACACGCGATAGATACATGTCGCGCGGTTCGGTGTTGATCACATGACCAAAGACAACATGATCAATCTGCGCGCCTTCAACGCCCGAACGCTCCATTGCCGCCTCGGTCGCCACGGTCGCCAGATCGATCGGAGCGGTCGAGGCCAACGCACCGCCAAAGGTCCCGATGGCTGTGCGCGCACCGTCCAGTATTACTATGTCCGTCATGTTTTCTCCTCCAAGTCTCGCGCCCATTATGCACCTGCAGCATGATCTTCATATTAGACTCACTGTCACGCCGGAATTGACATTACGTTGCGCAACACCCATGGATTCCGTCATGACGGAAAACACAGACGATATTCTGACGCGCCTGCCCGCCCGATTGAAAGAGGCGCGCCGCGCCAAAGGCCTGTCGCTTGAGGCGGTCGCCAACCTCAGCGGCGTCTCGCGTTCCATGGTCAGCCAGATCGAGCGTGGCGAAAGCAGCCCCACAATTTCTACCCTGTGGAACCTGACACGCGCTCTGCAGGTGGATTTCGCCGGACTTTTGGAAGACGCCAAAACGACCGACCAGATCGAAGTGCTGCGTCAAGCAGAAGTGCCCAGTATCGACAATATGGGCGAGAAATGCCGGATTCGCATCCTCTCTCCCCCCGAAGAGGCCGGAGGACACGAGGTCTATGATATTCAGTTTCAGGCCAATGGGAGCCTGAACAGCCAGCCTCATGCGCGCGGCGCACGAGAGCAACTGACTGTGCTGGAAGGCGCCGTCCGTGTCACTTCGGGAACGGCATCCAGCGATCTGAAACAAGGGGATACCGCCCGGTATGCCGCCGATATTACGCATTCGATAAGCGCTGAAAACCCGGCCCGCGTTTTCCTGATCGTAAAAAACGCCTGAACGGGCAAGATTCCGCCTTCACGGATATTTTTCCCAAATACTGTAATTCTCCTATTTGGGAATTTCATCCGCTATGTTAGACGTGCGACTCAGATTAACGGAGGTCGCCATGGCTGATGCATTCCTGTCCCATATTTCGGATACACTCGCGCAGATTGAGGCAGAGGGTCTGTACAAGCGCGAACGGATGATCACCTCGCCTCAGGGCGGTGAGATTACGGTGGGCGACAAGCAGGTGATCAACTTGTGCGCCAACAACTATCTGGGTTTGGCCGATCACCCCGCGCTGATCAACGCCGCCAAAGGCGTCATGGAGCCCAAGGGGTTCGGCATGGCCTCGGTCCGGTTCATCTGCGGTACGCAGGACATTCATCGCGAACTTGAGCAGAAGCTGGCAAAGTTCCTGAACAAGGACGATTCAATTCTGTTCGCTGCCTGCTTCGACGCCAATGGCGGGTTGTTTGAGCCTTTGTTAGGGCCCGAAGACGCCATCATCTCTGACAGTCTAAATCATGCCTCGATCATCGACGGGGTACGGCTGTGCAAGGCAAAACGCTATCGCTACATGAACAACGACATGAATGACCTCGAAGCGTGGCTGAAACAAGCGCGCGAGGACGGGGCGCGGCATATCATGATCGCAACCGATGGCGTGTTCTCAATGGATGGCTATCTGGCCAATCTGCCGAAGATTCGCGAGCTGGCCGACAAATACGACGCCATCGTGATGGTCGATGACTGCCACGCCACCGGCTTTATGGGGCCAAACGGAGCGGGCACGCCGGACCACTTCGGCGTCGACGTGGATATTCTGACGGGAACTTTGGGCAAGGCACTTGGGGGGGCAATCGGCGGTTATATCGCCGGGCCGCAGCCAGTGATCGACCTGCTGCGGCAGCGGGCGCGGCCCTATCTGTTCTCAAACTCGCTGCCGCCGTCCATCGTTGCCGCAGGGCTTGAGGCAATCCGTCTGGTTGAAGAAGGTGACATGCTGCGCGCCCAATTGTTCGGCAATGCCAAGTACTGGCGCGCCGGGTTAGAGAATCTCGGCTTCGACCTACTTCCGGGCGAACACCCGATCATCCCGGTCATGCTGGGTGAAGCGACCCTGGCGCAGGATATGGCATCGCGATTGTTTGACGAAGGCGTCTATGTTTCGGGCTTTTTCTTCCCTGTCGTGCCGCGTGGTCAGGCCCGAATCAGAACGCAGATGAATGCGGCTCTAACACGCGACGAATTAGACCGGGCGCTCGCGGCATTTGGCAGGGTCGGCAAAGAATTGGGGATAATCTGATGCGGCCCAACACGATGAAAGCCCTTGAGAAATCCAAGCCCGAGGAAGGCCTGTGGATGGTGCAGGCCCCGGTACCCGAGATCGGCCCAGACGAGGTTCTGATCCGCATCAACAAGACCGGGATTTGCGGCACGGATATTCATATCTGGAACTGGGATGAATGGGCTGCGGCCACCGTGCCGATCCCGATGATCACCGGCCACGAGTTCGCGGGTGAAATTGTTGAATTGGGTCGCAACGTGACAGGGATGACGGTCGGCCAGCGCTGTTCAGGCGAGGGGCATCTGATCACCCCTGACAGCCGCCAGAGCCGTGCGGGCAAGTTCCACCTTGATCCCGGCACGCGCGGTATCGGTGTGAATGAACAGGGAGCCTTTGCGCAATACCTTAAACTGCCTGCCTTTAACGTTGTGCCCCTGCCTGACGACGTACCGGATGAGATCGGGGCGATCCTCGACCCGCTGGGCAATGCCGTGCACACTGCACTCAGCTTCGATCTGCTGGGCGAGGACGTATTGATTACTGGCGCAGGCCCCATCGGCATCATGGCCGCCGCCGTTGCCCGTCATGCCGGTGCCCGGCATGTAGTGATCACCGATATCAACCCCGACCGCCTGAAACTGGCCGAACACGTGGTACCAACGGTACGCACCGTTGATGTGTCCAAAGAGGATCTGCAGGATGTCATCGCGGAACTGGGCATGACTCAGGGCTTTGATGTCGGGCTTGAAATGTCGGGCTCGCAAGCCGCGCTGGACCAGATGGTCGAAGCGCTGGTTATGGGCGGCAAGATCGCACTGTTGGGGATTCCGCCCGGAAAATCTCCGGTGGACTGGTCGCGCATCGTGTTCAAAGCTATCACCATCAAGGGTGTCTATGGGCGCGAGATGTTCGAAACCTGGTACAAGATGATCGCCATGTTGCAGAACGGGCTGGATGTCAGCCGCGTAATCACCCACCAGTTCGCGGTCGATGACTTTGCCCAGGGATTCAAGGCCATGAAATCCGGTCAATCAGGCAAGGTGGTTCTGGACTGGACCTAACGCTCTGGAACCGTGCGGGTTTTGTCCCTAAACAGGGATAAACCCGCGCGTCTGGAGGAGCACATGGGCGACAAAGACAGGTATACAGAACGGGGAATCGAAGAGTCTCTGGTCACCGATTTCACAGAAACTCACCGCAAAAGCTATGGGGATTTTCTGCAACTTAAGACTCTGCTGAACCTGCAAAAGACCTTTCAGGACCCGGCCCAACCTGATGAGATGTTGTTCATCATCATTCATCAGGTCAGCGAACTGTGGCTGAAACTGATGCACCATCAACTTGTCGAAGTCCGCCGGTTCTTGCAGCAGGACGATTTCGGTCCCGCGATGAAGAACCTCGACCGGATCAAGGCGATCCAACGGCAGTTGATCGCCGCGTGGGAGACGCTACTGACTATGACCCCCGCGGACTACATGACGTTTCGGGACGCATTAGGCAGTTCGTCAGGCTTTCAAAGCTATGGCTATCGCCAAATCGAGTTTATTCTGGGCAACAAAGATCCCGCGACCCTGAAAGTGCATGCGCATGACCCAGAAGTGATGGAGATGCTGAACGCGGCTCTTACCAAACCCTCGCTCTATGACGAAGTGCTGCGGTTGCTGGCCCGGCAAGGGTTTGACGTGCCGCAGGAGCTGATCGAGCGGGATTACGCAAAGCCCTATTCCGGCGATCCGCGTATCGTCAAAATCTGGGTCGAAGTGTTCCGCAACACGGAACAATACTGGGATCTTTACGCGCTGGCCGAAAAACTGATGGATGTGGAATCTCTGTTCCAGAGGTGGCGATTCGATCATGCAACCGCGGTTGAGCGCGTGATCGGAATGCAGCCCGGAACGGGTGGATCTAGCGGCGTGGCCTTCCTGCGCAAAGCGCTGGAGTTGCGGTTTTTCCACGACCTCTACGACGTGCGAACCGAACTGATGTATACTGGGGAATAGGCCATGCTGTATCGCGGATTCACCCAAGAAGAGCTTGAGCAGGAGTATTCCCCTAGCTCAATGATTGGCGGTGATCTGACGCCATATCTAGCCAGCTATTCTGCCCTCAGCGCACAGGCACGGTCTGAAATTAGGATGCAGGAAAACCGTTCCTATGGCGACAGCCCGACGCAAGTTCTGGATTTCTTCCCCGCACCTGGCGCCAACGCGCCTTTGCATGTCTTTATTCATGGTGGCTATTGGCAGGCGCTTAGCCAGCGTGAGTCGGCCCCTATGGCACCGGTATTGCACGAGAACGGGCAAGCCTTTGCCACGCTGAATTATACGCTCGCACCCGATGCCAGATTGGGGCAGATGGTCGACGAATGCCGTACCGCCTTGTTGTGGCTTGCGTCACAGGCCGAAACACTGGGTTTTGATCCATCAAACATCACGCTATCGGGTCATAGTGCAGGTGCCCATCTGGTTGCGATGGTGATGGCGACATCTTCGAAGGCATTTGCGCAGGCTGGCCTGCGGGTGCGCAATGTGATCCTGATTAGCGGGATCTATGACCTTGTTCCGATCTGCCTGACCTCGGTGAATGATCCGTTGCAACTGACCAAAGTCGAGATTCACGATTTCTCACCCTGCCTCAACCTGCCCGCGCCGGGACCCCGTTACAGGGTGACAGTCGCCGAGCGGGATACGCCCGAGTTTATCCGCCAAAGCCGTGACTATGCTGAACTACTGCGCAAGGCCGGACATTCGGTCAGTTTCGATCTGCAGAAGGGCAAGCATCATTTTGACATCATCATGCCTTCGGGCACGTTTCTGTCGTCGCGCACGGACTAACCTAAATGAAAACAGCGGCCTAGTGGGGCCGCTGTTTCAAGTTTTTTCTAGATCCGGATCAGTCCAGCGTACGCGTGACCTCTTCGCGCTCGAAGATTTCGATCACGTCGCCAGCGCGGATATCGTCGTAGTTCTCGAACGCCATACCGCATTCCTGACCCGACTGTACCTCGGCCACTTCATCCTTGAAGCGCTTGAGGGTCTTCAGCGTGCCTTCGTGGATCACCACGTTGTCGCGCAGCAGGCGTACGCCAGCCGAGCGGCGGGCAACACCTTCGGTGACCAGACAGCCAGCAACTTTGCCGACGCCGGTAACCTTGAAGACCTCTTTGATCTCGGCGTAACCGATGAACTTCTCGCGAATCTCGGCGCTCAGCAGGCCAGATGCTGCCGCTTTCACGTCATCCACCAGATCGTAGATCACCGAATAGTAGCGAATCTCGACGCCTTTCTGGTTGGCGGTGTTCCGCGCCGATGCGTTCGCACGCACGTTGAAGCCAAAGATCGGTGCACCGGAGGCTTCGGCCAGGCCGACATCCGTCTCGGTGATCGCACCAACACCCGAGTGAAGAACGCGTACGCGCACTTCGTCGTTGCCGATCTTCTCCATCGCCTGAACGATGGCTTCGGCAGAGCCCTGCACATCCGCTTTCATCAGAATAGGCAGCTCGGTGACGTTTTCGTCTTCCTTCGCCTTCTGCATCAGCTGTTCAAGGGTGGTCGCGGCACCAGCAGCAGCGCGTTTGTCCTTGGCGGCTTGCTCACGATAAGCAGCGATCTCACGGGCCTGCGCTTCGGTCTCGGTCACGTTCAGAACGTCACCTGCTTCGGGCGTACCGTTGAGACCCAGAACCTCGACCGGAACTGAGGGGCCAGCTTCTTTGACGCGGTCGCCCTTGTCGTTGATCAGCGCACGGACCTTACCGTACTGCTCACCCACAACGAAGATATCGCCCTGACGCAGCGTGCCGTTCTGAACCAGAACGGTGGCGACGGGACCACGGCCCACATCCAGCTGCGCCTCGATCACGGCACCTTGGGCGGCGCGATCTGGGTTGGCTTTTAGTTCCAGAATCTCGGCCTGCAGTGCAATGGCTTCCAGCAATTCGTCCAGACCCTGACCAGTCATGGCCGAGACCTCAACGTCCTGAACCTCACCCGACATCTTCTCGACGATCACTTCGTGCTGCAGCAAGTCAGTGCGGACTTTGTCGGGATTCGCGTCGGGCTTGTCGATCTTGTTGATCGCCACGATCATCGGCACTTCGGCCGCTTTGGCGTGGTTGATCGCCTCAATTGTCTGCGGCATCACCGCGTCATCAGCGGCGACAACCAGAACCACGATATCCGTGACCTGAGCCCCGCGCGAGCGCATTGAGGTAAAGGCCGCGTGGCCCGGTGTATCCAAGAAGGTCAGCGTGGTGCCACCATCGGTTTTCACCTGATAGGCGCCGATATGCTGGGTGATGCCACCAGCTTCGCCGGCAACAACACGCGCGTCGCGGATCGCATCCAGCAGCGAGGTCTTACCGTGGTCAACGTGACCCATGATGGTGATAACCGGCGGACGCGGTTGCAAATCATCATCGCTGTCTTCGACCTCTTTGATGACGTCTTCAACATCCGAATCAGAGACACGCGTGACCTTGTGGCCAAATTCTTCGATGATCAGTTCAGCGGTGTCAGCGTCGATGGTCTGATTCTGCGTGACCATCATGCCCATCTGCATCAGCGATTTGACAACGTCAGCGACACGCTCGGCCATACGGTTGGCCAATTCCGAGACCATGATCGCCTCGGGCAGCTGAACGTCGCGGATCACCTTTTCCCGCTCGACCGTGCCGCCCATGGCCTTCTGGCGCGCCCGCTCTTGCTTGCGCTTCATCGCAGCCATCGAGCGTTGGCGGTTGCCTTCGCCACCGGTGGCCTGACCCAGTGTCAGCTTGCCCGAGCGGCGGTTGTCGTCACGGCCCTTGCCACGGCCACGCTGCTCACGCTCGCGATCCTGCTTGCGCGGTGCCGCAGCAGGTGCAGGCTTGCTGGATGGGCTGCGTGCGGCCTTGGGCTCGGCGGGTGCCGGGGCTGCGGCAGCACGCTGGGCTGCTTCCTCGGCCTCTTTACGCTTGCGTTCTTCCTCTTCGGCCTTGGCACGGGCACGCTCTTCAGCTTCACGCTGTTCGCGTTCCTTGGCCTCTTGTTCGGCCCGGCGGCGTGCGCGTTCTTCTTCGCGCGCCTTTTCCTGCGCCTCACGGGCAGCGGCCTCTTCAGCCTCGCGCGCTTTGGCGGCTTGCAACGCCTTCATACGACGCGCCATTTCCGCATCGGAAATACCCGCTGGGCGACGCGAAGGATCACCCGAAGGTGTCGCACCACCACTTGGTTTGGTCGCGCCCGGCTTGGGTACGACCACGCGTTTGCGTTTGGTCTCCACCACGACATTCTTGGTGCGTCCGTGGCTGAAACTCTGTTTCACATTTCCGGGGCGTGCCCCGCCACGAAGACCCAATGTCTTTTTGCCGTCACTATCGCTCATAAAGCTTCTTACCCTTCCGAGCGGCCCTTGCCGCCGTCATCCTTTTCGCGCAAGCCACGCAGGCGCTGCGCTTCCTCTACAACACGTTTGGCGAGTCCGCCAGAGGCCAAGGCCGCATGAATCACGGTTTGGCGCCCAAATGCCGCCCCAAGCTCGTCTGCGGTCAGCCAGCCGATGTATTTCCCGAAGTGCGGCGTGCTGAGTTTCGACTTGCCGCGCCCCGATCCATCTGAGGCCTGAATCAGCACCTGGGCCTCTTCCCGGTCCAGCCACGACTTGACCTTTTCATACCCGGCGACCGCGTCACCGGACTTGCGCGCCAGACTGATCAGCTCGATCACACGACGCGCCACCTGTTTCTCGACCTCATCGGTCAGGTCCTTGGCGGCACTCACCTGTGCCTTAAACCCGCGCGAGAACAGTTTCTTGTTCACCGCCTTGTCCAGCGCCGCACGATCCGCCGCCACGTAAACCCCACGCCCCGGCAATTTCGCCGCGACATCGGGAAAGACCTGACCATCCGGCCCCGTCACAAAGCGGATCAAGCCATATTTGGGCTGAACCTCGCCCGTGGCGATGCACTTGCGTTCAGGGCCTTCCGACCGATCCTTATGGACGCCACCGCGACCCATGTCAGCCACCCGAGGCCTGAGATCAGGCCTCGACCTCCTCATCGGTTGCTTCGCCGTCTTCTTCGGCCTGCTCCAGCTCGGCCGGATCAACCCAGCCCAGCATGATGCGCGCGGTCATGACCAGATCCTGCGCTTCTTCCAGCGTCACGCCGAAGGGCTCCAGTACACCATCATCCTTGATGCGTTCGCCATCGACCGTGGTCCAGCCACCGGCCAGTTCCCAGTCGGCGCAGGTTGCGAAGTCTTCCAGAGTCTTCACATCATCCTTGGCCAGCGCCTCTACCATCTGGGGTGTCAGGCCCTCGAATTCAATAAGACTGTCCTCGGCACCCAGCGCACGGGCTGCATCCAGCGCCGCCTTGGCCTGAGCTTCCAGGAATTCGCGTGCACGTGTCTGAAGTTCTTGCGCGGTGCCTTCATCCACACCGTCGATGACCAGCAGTTCGTCGATTTCAACGTATGCCACTTCTTCGAGGTTGGTGAAGCCTTCAGAAACCAGCAGCTGAGCGAAGAATTCGTCCAGATCCAGCGTTTCCATGAACAACTGGGTACGGGCCTCGAATTCTTTCTGACGGCGCGCCGATTCTTCGGCTTCGGTCATGATGTCGATGTCCAGATTGGTCAGCTGGCTGGCCAGACGCACGTTCTGACCACGACGGCCAATGGCGAGGCTCAGTTGCTCCTCGGGAACCACAACTTCGATCTTGCCGGCTTCTTCGTCCAGAACCACCTTGGAAACCTCAGCGGGCTGCAGCGCGTTCACCAGGAAAGTCGGCTGATCTTCGTTCCACGGGATGATGTCGATTTTCTCACCCTGCAGTTCGTTCACAACGGCCTGCACACGGCTGCCGCGCATACCTACGCAGGCCCCGACGGGATCGATCGAGCCGTCATACGAGATCACAGCGATCTTGGCGCGCGAGCCGGGGTCACGGGCCACGGCCTTAACCTCGATGATGCCGTCATAGATTTCCGGCACTTCCATCTTGAACAGCTCGGCCATGAATTCCGGCGCAGTGCGCGACAGGAATATCTGGTGGCCACGAACCTCGCGGCGAACCTCTTTGATATAGGCGCGCACACGGTCGTTCGGGCGATAGCTTTCGCGACCGATCTTGTCATTGCGGCGCAGAACGGCCTCGGCACCGCCCAGATCGACGATCACATTGCCGAACTCTTCACGCTTGACCGCACCGTTGATGATGGTGCCTGCACGATCCTTGAATTCTTCGTACTGACGATCACGTTCAGCTTCGCGAACCTTCTGCAGGATGACCTGCTTAGCGGACTGAGCAGCAATCCGGCCCATTTCAACCGGCGGCACTTCTTCCACGAAGACATCGCCGACCTCGGGGTTTTCCATGTACTGCTTGGCCTGCTCGACGGTGAACTCGGCCTGATAGTTCTCAAGCTCTTCATCCTCGACCACGGTACGGACACGGGTAAAGGTCGCCTTGCCGGTTTTGCGATCGATGGACACACGGATGTCCATTTCCGCGCCGTAGCGGCTTTTGGCGGCACGGGCGAGCGATTCCTCCATCGCTTCGACAACCAGACCGGGGTCGATCATCTTTTCGCGGGCCACGGCCTCGGCGGTCTGCAGCAGCTCCAGCTGGTTGGCTGAGGTGATTGCCATCAGTTCGTCTCCTCTTCGGACCCTTCGGTCTCAATCTCGTCGAAAGCGTTCTCGTTCAGGGCACCAGCATCTTTGCGCTGGCGCAGCATTTCCTTGATCAGGTCATCGGTCAGGACCAGCTTGGCATCGCTCAGCCAGTCAAACTGCAAACCGATAGTGATCGTCTCATCCCCCTCAGGGATGTTGATCAGAACCTCATCCCCTTCGATCCCGGCCAATTCGCCCTTGAAGCGGCGGCGACCGTCGATCAGTTCTGCGGTTTCGATCTTGGCCTCATACCCTTCGAACGTCTCAAAATCTTTGAGACGGGTCAGAGGACGGTCAATTCCAGGGCTGGAAACTTCAAGCGTGTAGGCGTCCAAAATGGGGTCTTCGACATCCAGCGTGGCGCTGACCGCATTGGAAATCTCGGCGCAGTCATCCACTTCGATGCCGCCATCGGGCTTGTCTGCCATAATCTGCATCGTGGTGGTCTTGCCGCTCATCAGCCGAATGCGGACAAGCTCATACCCCAGATCCTCGATCACAGGGGTGATGATCTCGGCCAGTCGCCGGTCGATGGCAGCTTTGGCTATCAGGTCGTTTGTCATTCAGGTTCTCTACCCTGCTATCGGGCACAAAAAAACGGGCGCGCGGCCCGTCGAATTTTCCGGTGGAGCCCCGGACCAGAAGTCCGACGCGCCGCTGTTGCAACTGCATATACGCAGGAGTTCCTGAGTCTGCAACCCCCGGCGCAAATCGTGATCAAATTTACGCCAGCCACCACCGTTCGGCGATGCGCCCATCATCCAGCGCAGCCCGGCTGATCTGGCGCGGCATACCGACATGAGAGGCCATTGCCAACGCCATCTCGGCCTCAGACGGATGATATCGCAGCCCGCGTTGCGCGGTCAGCTCCTCACCAGCCGGGAGCGCTGCGATATCTACATATCCATCGCGCAATGCTTCGGCCCGCACCCCGGCGTCCGGGATCACGATAATCTCAAGCGTATCAACCCATCCTGCCGTTCCGCTTTTGTAGTGATTGGACACCCTCCGTGCGCGGAAATGACGTTCATCCTCGGCCCGCTCAACCCGGTAGCATCCTGTGCCGTTGGCCTGAGCCAGTGGCGTCACGCCCCCTCGCGCAATGACAAACCGTGACCCAGCCAGCAAGAATGGTAGTCCCGGGTTGCCCTCGGCCAATTGCAGCTGCACACGATCAGGTGCAATGGCCTCGGCCTGACCAATATCTTCCAGAACAGCTAGAACATCGTTCACGTCCAGCTTGGTGCCATCGTGGAACACAGCATCGTCGCGCAAATCAAAGTTCCAGACCCGCGCATCAGCATCGGTCTGCCAATTTGTAGCCAGCTCTCCGCGCAGGGTACCATCAGGCGCGATCTCGGTCAGGCTGTCAAAGACTGCGCCCCGAGCCACCTGTTCCAGACTGTTGTCGCGTGGCACCGCCAGCCGCAAGGTGCCGCCCTGTTTCGGCGTATCGGCCAGAGACGCTCCTGTCGCCGCCAGCAAAGCGGCGGCGGCGCCCGAGGCAAATAATGCGCGACGGTCGATGCGAGTCATACCGTTTCCTCCGACACGCGATCCATGATCCGAACCAGTTCCGCGCTGATGCCCGGTTCTGACAGGGCGTGACCGGCCTGCCGCACCATCTTCAGTTCGACATTGGGCCAGCGCTCGGACAGGTTCCATGCAGCCTGCGGTGGGCAGATCATGTCATAGCGTCCCTGAACGATATGACCGGGAATATGGGCAATCCGGTCCATCTGATCCAGAATTTGCCCGTCATACTCAAGAAACGCCTTGTTCGTGAAATAGTGATTCTCAAGCCGCGCAAAAGTTCGCGCGTATTCGCCGGGGCTTTCCCCGACCGATCCGTTGGTGTGGATCGAAGCCAAAGCGTTTTCCCAATGTGACCACGCGCGGGCATAGAGGATCTCGGTCGCGCGGTCGCCCGAAAACAGGCGCTTGTTGTAGGCCGAAATTGCGTCATTTACTTCATGTTCGGGCAAGAGAGAGGTGAACTTGGCCCATTGTTCAGGCCAGAATTTGCCCGCACCACCGCCATAAAACCAGTCCAGCTCGGCCTGTGTGGCCAGAAACACGCCGCGCAATACCAGCCGATTTACCCGATCTGGATGTGTTTGGGCATAGATCAACGCCAGTGTCGCGCCCCAGCTGCCGCCAAAGACGATCCAATCTTCGATGTCGAACAATTTGCGCAGACGCTCGATATCCGCCACCAGATGCCATGTCGTGTTGTTTTCGACCGACGCGGTTGGCCGCGACCGGCCACATCCGCGCTGATCAAAGAGAATCACCCGATAGGCATCCGGGTTGAAATACCGTCGCATCGCCGGACTGCAGCCGCCGCCCGGCCCGCCATGCAGGATCACCACTGGTATCCCATTGGGATTACCGCATTGTTCCACATAAATACGGTGCCCATCGCCCATATCGACCACGCGCTGATCGAACGGATCGATCGGCGGGTAAAGATATTGAACTGCGCGCTTTTGGTCCGGGTACTTATCCATTACGGCCCTATATAGTCCTTAAGCGTAAAAGAGCACACGGAGACAGGAATGCAAGCGCATCCGAACACGGTTGACCCGTCCGAGATCGCAAAATTCGAGGCGATGGCTGCGGAATGGTGGGACCCGCATGGGAAATTCAAACCTCTGCACATGCTGAATCCGTGTCGCCTGGATTATATCACACAGCAGATCGCAGGCGAGTTCGACCGTGATCTGAAAGCTCCGCGTCCCTTCGAAGGCTTGCGCCTGCTGGATATCGGCTGCGGCGGCGGGTTATTGAGCGAACCGATGGCGCGTTTGGGCGCCACGGTCGTGGGCGCCGACGCCGCCGAAGGCAACCTGCCTGTCGCTCGCATCCATGCCGAGCAATCGGGGCTGCAGATCGACTACCGCCACACTACCGCCGAAGACATGGCCGCCGCAGGCGAACAGTTCGATGTGGTGCTGAATATGGAAGTGGTCGAACACGTCGCTGATCCGTTGGGTTTCCTGACCGCATCGCAGCAATTGCTGAAACCGGGCGGGTTACTGATCTGCTCAACCATCAATCGCAACCCAAAATCCTACGCGATGGCCATCATCGGGGCCGAGGTCGTCATGCGTTGGCTGCCGCGCGGCACGCACGAGTGGAACAAGTTCATCACCCCGGATGAGCTGTTCGACCTGCTGCGCCAGGCCGGGCTGGATCCGGTGGACCGCAAGGGGTTCGTCTTCAACCCGATCCTGTGGAGCTGGTCGATCTCGGACCGGGATTTGAGCGTGAATTACGTGACGGCGAGTGTGAAGCCTAGGTAGGATGGGTTTTCAACCCATCTTGCAAGCGTTTTCGATCTTAAGCGATGGGTTAAAACCCATCCTACGCTTGATTATTTTACGGCTAAACGGTGAAGGTAAAACGCTGAGGCAAAACCAGCTTCGTCCAACGAGTGTTTGAGACGCCCATTTAGAAAAACGCGATGTGGTACGCCCGGGTCGCGCCAAATGTCGATCCCGGACGCCGCATCTGCATTGCAGACAACGTCCCCGGGCTTGGCATCCTTCCATTCAGGAAGTCGAAAAAGGTCATCCCGGTCGGGTCGGGCTCGTCGAAGACTTTTTGACTCAGCAATGTTCAGCGTGCCGGATTTGTTTGCGATCCACAGGATCGAGTAGTCCTGCTCAATCGGTGTGATCTTGTCTCTTTCGAACAGGTTGACGGGATAAAGCCCCCCTTGCCCTAATTCGAGATTTTTGAGGATATCAGCCACATCTGATCGGATCGCCAGAATTCCAAACAAAGTGATTACAGGAGAATACTCCCCGTAGTGAGGCTCAAAATCATGATCTTCAGGAGCAACCTCTTGAAAGAAATCCGGCAAGATATCCTGCTGCTCCAGCGGCTCCCCGTGGCGCTGCCAACGATACAGATTCGCATGATATCCTGATCCGGGTTGCCACCTGAAGGCCTTGAAGCGTTCACTTGGTTCTTCAGGAAAATCATCGGGGACAAGCGCCCGGAATGGCCTCTGCAGGTCCATCCCGACGGTAATGTCTGAAACCCAAATTTCATCCGTCATCTTTTACGATCCTTTGGCGCAGTTGGCGTAAAGCCCCTACTCCCCCTCCAACTGCAACCGCAAATCCCGTAGCACGGGCAGCGTGCTGCGCACCCGCTCCAGCCCCAGCTCTCCGACCACGCGGTTGATCAGCGGGGCAATCGAGGAAATCGCCTGATCGCGTGCGCGTCGGCCTGCGGGGCTGATGGCGACCATCTTGCGGCGGGCGTCGTCCCAGTCGGGGCGGATGTGGATATAACCGGCCCATTCTAGCTTGGCCAAAGTGTTGGTCATTGCGCCTCGGGTCACGTGGAAGGTGTTGGCCAATTGCGCGGGGGTTCGCTCGTCGCCGACAAACACCAGATGGTTCAGCACCGAGAAATGCGAGATTTCCATGCCTTTGGGCAGCACCCGGCTCAGCCGGTTGCGCAATAGCTGATCGGCGGTCAGGATCTCGCTGAACAGCGTGACCGCAAGGGCATTTTTTTCGTCAGTCATGGTCCGGTTCTGGATCAGGGTCCGTCAAAGGGGCGGACATGTGTTAGTGAAGGCACGCGTCGTCGCGCCTCTGTAACAGACCTATCATCCAAATCAAAAAAGTGAATGCCCGGATCGGTGCCTGCGTCGATCAGAACCTCTCCCCACGGGGCGACAACCATGCTGTGGCCGTGGGTATAACGGATCTTTCCGCGTGTCTTCGGATGTTCGCCCGTCTGGGCCGGGGCCAACACCCAGCAGCCTGTCTCAATGGCCCGCGCGCGCAGCAGTGCTTCCCAATGGGCCGCACCGGTGACCGGCGAAAACGCCGCCGGGACGGTGAGAATCCGCGCGCCTGCCTGCGCCAAAGCGGCATACAGGTGGGGAAATCGAATATCATAGCAGATGGTCAGGCCGACTTTACCGAAATCGGTGTCGGCAATCACCGCTTTCTGACCGGGGCGGTAGTTCTTCGATTCGCGGAAGGTCTCGGATTCCGTGACCTGCACGTCGAACATGTGAATCTTGTCATACCGCGCCACGATCTGCCCCTGCGGGTCGATCATGAAGCTACGGTTGGCAAAGCGGCGATCGGCATCATGCGTTTTGATCGCTAGTGACCCGATCAGCAGCCACACACCCAAATTGGCGGCCTGTTCGCCAAGGCCCGCCAGAGTGATATCGTCTTCTTCATGCTGCAAAACCTCGCGCTGCCGAGTGGTGCTGGTTGAGACGCAATTCGTGACCTCAGGCGTCAGAATGAACTGCGCACCTTGCGCAGCCGCATCGGCCATCATGGTTCGCACCATGTCCAGATTCTCGGTCGGATCATCCGACGCGGTGATCTGCAGCAAAGCGGTTTTCATCAAGCCGCCAGCAGGCGATCCAGCTTGCCCTGACGTTCAAGCTCATAAAGATCGTCGCACCCACCAACATGGGTGGTACCCACAAAAATCTGCGGCACAGTGCGTTTTCCTGACGCGCGCTGGATCATTTCAGGTTTGCGTTTCGGATGCATCAGCACGTCGATTTCCTTGAATTCGACGCCTTTCTGTTTCAACAACCGCTTGGCCGCATGACAAAAGCCGCACAGCGGCGAGGTGTAGATTTCTACCGGCTTCATATTCCGTCCCTTTGGGTTTCGCACATTCTTGGGCGAATTAGGCATCCTTGGCAACGCGCGCCAGTACCAACACGAAAATATGATTTGCCCCTGACGCGCGACAGACACGCGCGCAGGCGTCCAACGTCGCACCCGAGGTCATAACATCATCGACCAGAAGAATATCCCGGCCTCTGATCATGGGAGCACGTTTTCGGTGCAGGGATATGGCGTTGGACAACGCAAGGGATCGCTCAACTGCAGTTTTTCCATCCAGAACAGGGGTGCGTACCGTGCGTACCAGAAGATCGGGGCAGACACTCAACTCCGCTTCCCGGCCCAGATGCCCCGCCAGCAGCGCCGATTGATTGTAGCGACGCTTGATCAGCCGGGTCCAGTGCAGCGGAACCGGTGCGATCAGCATGTTCGGGTGCAACAGCTCTTGCCCGGCTTGGGCCATCCAGCGGGCGGCAGGGCGGGCCAGCTCAGGCCGATCCCCGTGCTTAAAGGCAAGTATAAGTGCCTTCGCGCCCCCCTGATACTGCAACGCTGCCCGACCATGCTGCCACGCGCGCGGTGCCCTGAGGCAGTCATCACATTCAATCCGGTGTCCGTCCTGCGCGCCGGGAAGTGGCATGCCGCAGCTTTCGCAGACGGTGCCACCGATGAACGGCGTGTCGCGCCAGCATGCACCGCAGAGGCCAAAATCGGATTCGGTCAGTGCTCCGCAGGACAAGCAACGCGGTGGGTAGATCATCTCGACAGCTGTTTGAATCCCCTGACGAATGCGATACTTGCGGCTTATGAAGCTTCCGTCCGACACTGCACCCTCTCTGTTTGACCGCGCCGTCCTTGCGCTTCACCGCAGCCGCGTGCGGGACGAGGCGCTTTTCCTGCACCGTGCCGCCGTTGACGAAGTGCAGGATCGTCTGTCCATGGTTAACAAAACCTTTAAGGCGCCCGCCGTCGTGACCCCCTTCCCCCATATCTGGGAGGGGTTGTGGCCCGAGGCTCGGGTGATCAGGGATGAAGATGTTCTCGACCTAACTCCAGGAGAGCATGATCTCTTGATACATGCGATGGCACTGCATTGGGCAAACGACCCGGTCGGCCAACTGATCCAATGCCATCGCGCCCTAAAATCCGACGGATTGCTGTTAGCGGTATGTTTAGGGGGCGACACCCTTCAGGAATTACGCGCGGCCTTGGGTCAAGCCGAGATCGAGGTGACTGGCGGTCTCAGCCCCCGTATTGCTCCCATGGCCGAGCTTCGTGATCTGGGGGGGCTGCTGCAGCGGGCCGGGCTGGCTTTGCCCGTCGCCGACAAGGCGACACTGTCTGCGGAATACCGCGATCTGCTGCATCTGATGCGTGACCTGCGTGCAATGGGAGAAACCAACGCATTGGCCGATCGCCTGAAACACGCGACCCGACGTGCTGTTTTTGACAAAGCGCAAGACATCTATGCCGGACATTACAAATCGCCACAGGGCCGCCTGGCGGCAACATTTGAATTGATCTGTCTGACGGGCTGGGCCCCCGATGACAGCCAACCCAAACCTTTGCGTCCGGGATCCGCCAAGATGCGGCTGGCTGATGCGCTAGGTACGGATGAGGGCAAACTGCCCGATTGACGACCGGCCTTTTCCCTATATCTCAGGCCAGACACCACAAATCAGGAAGCTTTCAATGTTTGATGCCACTCGTCCAACCCATGCCCCTGCAGACCATCCCAAGGTCAAGATGGGCCGCGTCGGCATCCTGCTGGCTAATCTGGGAACTCCAGATGACTACAGTTATTGGCCTATGCGGCGGTATCTGAACGAGTTCCTGTCGGACAAGCGCGTGATCGACTACCCGGCGTGGAAGTGGCAGCCGATTCTGCAAAGCATCATTCTGACCAAGCGGCCTTTCAGTTCGGGTGAGGCGTACAAGTCAATCTGGAATCACGATAAGGGCGAAAGCCCGTTGATGACGATCACCAAAGATCAGACTGCCAAGCTGCGCGCAGCGATGCAGCAGCGGTATGGCGATCGGGTGATGCTGGATTTTTGCATGCGTTACGGCAATCCTTCAACTCCGTCGAAGGTCCGGGAGATGGTAGAAGAAGGCTGTGATCGCATCCTGTTCTTCCCGCTCTACCCGCAATATGCCGGTGCCACGACTGCTACAGCAAATGATCAGTTCTTCCGCGCGTTGATGAAAGAGACATGGCAGCCTGCCAGCCGAACTGTTCCGGCCTATTTCGACGAACCTGCCTATATCGATGCCTTGGCGAGCTCTGTCGAGCGCGCCTATGCAAATATGGAGACAAAACCGGATGTCCTGGTCTGCTCGTATCACGGTATGCCCCAGCGCTATTTGCAGCAAGGGGACCCCTACCACTGCCAATGCGTGAAAACATCAAGGCTACTGAAAGAGCGTCTGGGATGGACGGATGATCAGCTGATCTCGACCTTTCAATCGCGCTTTGGACCTGAAGAATGGCTGAAGCCCTACACCGTCGATCACGTGGCTGATCTGGCGCGTCAGGGTAAGAAGAACATCGCCGTCATCGCACCTGCCTTCTCTGCCGATTGCATTGAGACGCTGGAAGAGATCAACGAAGAGATCAAAGAGAGCTTCGAAGAGGCGGGTGGTGAATCGTTCACCTATATCCCTTGCCTTAACGACGATGATTCGCATATCGCCGCGCTGAGTAAAGTGATCGAAGACAATCTGCGTGGTTGGTTAGACTAGTCGCGCGCTTTCACCAGACACGAAAAAAGGCGGTGGTTTGCACCACCGCCTTTTAAGTGCATAAAGTCTCGTCGACTTAGCTTGCTGCAACAGCTGCGGCAACAACAACCAGCAGGATCAGCGGCAGGATGATGCCCTGCGACGAACCTTGGGTCTCTTCGACAACAACAGGTGCTTCAACAACCGGCTCTTCCAGGTTGCCAGCATATGCGGTCGAAGCAGCAGCAGTCAGAGCAGCAGCGAGAACGAGTTTCTTCATATTAACCTCCAGAATTTGCGCGATTCCCAATAGCGAAACCACGCATCTAAGACTTACCTCGTGAGTTTTTCTAATCAGCAATGCAGGCGGATTGCAATTGCAACTTGTCCCGCAAGCGGGTTCGTGCGCGAAAATGTCGTCAAATTAGCAACACTTGCGTGCCGACCTTGGCCATAGAAAACAGTTCGGCGATGTCATCGTTGAACAAGCCAATGCACCCGTTCGACGACCGGCGTCCAATTTTACGCGTATCGTGGGTGCCATGGATGCGATAATACTTCCAGCTCAGATATAAAGCGTGTGTTCCCAGCGGGTTATCAGGACCCGGCGGAATATAATCCGGCCATTCAGGGTTGCGCTTCTTCATCGATGGCGTCGGTGACCAGCTTGGGCCTTCCACCTTGCGAATGACACTGGTGCGTCCGCGACGGGTCAATTCCTCGGTCAGAGGCACCGAAGAGGGGTACAGTTTGTATACGGATTGATCATCTGACCAATAATGCAGCGCTCTGGATACGGTATCCACCAGAATGGCACCGTTTCTTGTGTTCGAAAAATAGGGCTGCCAGTCCAGCGCACGGAATCCCGACACATTGCGGCGTACCGGAGCTTCCGGTTCCGGGGCAGGGCGTAGCGGGTCGCCCGGAATATACTGAGCCAACGCAGGCGAGGCCAAGCTAGCGGTTGCACCGGCCAGGAATCCCCGGCGCGTCGATGTAAGAATATGTTTCTTGACCATGGAGATCGGTCCTCTGCTAACAGCAAATGCAAAATCTAAGGCATTTTATGGCCAGAATGCTTCAGTCGCAAATCAAACCGGCAGAATCACGCAAGGTTGGGGCATTGTAGGTTTGCTCCGGGCGGTCAAGCAGGCTATTTCCCTTCTCGACACAATATTTAGGCCGATCATGACACGTATTCTTTCTCTACTAGCGATTTGTTTTGTCGCACTTGCGGCATGTACCGATTCGGGCACATCCGCTATTGGCGCCGATGGCAGGCCGCTGCCATCTGTGTACAAAATTCGTGGCAACCCTGAAAAGCTGCAGTTCAGAATGCTGGATTCGGTGAATGCCTTGCGGCAAGCATCTGGCCTGCAACAGGTCCAATTGAACTCGCAACTGAATGCAGCTGCCGCCACTCATGCGAAAGACATGGCGCGACAGAATCGGCCATGGCATTTCGGTTCGGACGGTTCGTCTCCGTTGGATCGCGCGGCGCGCGCCGGTTACTTCGGTACATTCCTGGGTGAAGCGATCTCGGAAACCTTTGAGACCGAGACCGAAACGCTGGCCGCATGGATGCAGGAACCCGGTCCTCGTGCTGTGATCATGGACCCGCGCGCCACCCAGATGGGATTCGCCTGGCACCAAGAAGGCGGTGGCAAGATCTGGTGGACGCTGGAAATGGGATCCGGCGGCTGATCACGCCAGCTAAAGAAACAAAATAAGCCCCCGACAAATCGGGGGCTTTTTTTGTTGATAAGTGGGCCAATCAGGCAGCTTGCATCGATTGCGCTTCAGTCAGAATGGCATACAGCTTTACCGGGTCAGGGTTGGCCCGCAGCTTGGCGCAGACCGATTGCTCGCGCAGCGTGCGCGAGACCAACGCCAGCGCCTTAAGGTGTTCAACCCCCGCCTCTTCTGGCGCAAACAGGGAAAACGCCAAATCGACCGGCTGACGGTCGACCGAACCGAAGTCGATGGGCTTTTCCAGCATGACAAACACACCCGAAACCGATTCTAGTTCGGAAAGCCGTGCGTGCGGAAGTGCAACACCATGTCCAACACCAGTTGGGCCAAGGCTCTCCCTCTCAAGCAGGCTGTCTACGATCGTCTGAGCATCCAGCCCAAGCGTCGCGGCGCCGACATCGCCAATTTCCTGAAACAAACGCTTCTTGCTGGAAGCAGCGGACAGTACACGCACCGCTTCTGGCTTTAGAATGCTCGAAAGCTCCATCATTTTGCTCCTAAGCCGTGCCCCCGGCTATTCGGGGGCAGGCCGATTAGTCTTGCCTGTTACGGATCGATCCAACCGATATTGCCGTCCTCGCGGCGATAAACGACATTCAATCCGTCCTTGTTCTCATTTCGGAAAACCAGTACCGGAGCACCAGCGAGTTCCATCTGCATGACGGCTTCACCAACACTGAGCGATGGGATCTTGGTTTCCATCTCAGCCACGATCATAGGCTGCAGCGATTCGGGTTCGTCTGCCGTCTCCGATTCGTCAGAGGCGAGGATATAAGAGGACGCGCCAAAGAGTTCAACCGGCTCGGACCGATCCTTGTGGTGGTCTTTCAGGCGGCGCTTATAGCGTCGCAGTTGTGTCTCCATCTTGTCGCAGCAGCCTTCGAATGCCGCGTAAATCTCGGTCGCGTGCGCCTTGGCCTGTGCGGTCAGGCCGGTCGACAGATGCACGGTGGTTTCGCATACATATTCATGCGCCGAACGGGAAAAGACGACGTTGGCGTCTGTAGGCCGCTGGGCATATTTGCCCACGACCTCGCCCAGTTCGGTCTGCACATGGGTCTGCAGGGCCGCACCGATGTCGATCTGTTTTCCGCTGATTTGGTAACGCATGTGATCTCCTTCACAATTCACACCCATTCTGACGTCGCGTAACGCGACTGACTTGTTTTTATCGGGTGGGGGGTATCGGCATGGTCTGCGGTTGCCGTTGGCCCGGCCCTTCAACGAAGGGAGATCGAGATCCAGTTTGGAACCGAAGAAATGCCATATGCCAATTGAGCCAAGAGGTGAGGGAAGAGTCAATCAAAACAGGTGTGTATATACGTGATTTCCGTCATGCATCAGGCGCATCTCCGCACAACCTTATGAAATACGGAAGTTTTCACCCAGATAGACCCGGCGAACATTTTCGTTTTCGACAACTTCATCGGGCGTGCCTGACATCAAAACCTGGCCGTCATGCAAGATATAGGCCCGATCCACAATCTCCAGCGTTTCCCGGACGTTATGATCCGTGATCAGCACTCCGATGCCACGCTTTTTCAGATCGGCCACCAGATGCCGGATATCACCGACACTGATCGGGTCGACACCCGCAAATGGTTCGTCCAACAGCAGATATTTCGGATCGGCGGCCAGACAGCGCGCAATTTCGACCCGGCGGCGTTCCCCGCCGGACAATGCCAATGCAGGCGCTCGGCGCAGGTGTTCGATGGAAAAGTCCGATAGCAGCTCTTCCAGCCGCTCCTTGCGGCGATGGGCATGTTTAACCGTGATATCTAGAACCGAAGCGATGTTGTCTTCAACGCTCATCCCGCGGAAAATCGACATCTCCTGCGGCAGATATCCGATCCCCATCCGTGCACGACGATACATCGGCAGGGTCGTGACGCTCTGCCCATCAATCGTGACCGTGCCCGCTTCGGGGAAAACCAGACCGGCGACAGAATAAAAAGTGGTGGTCTTGCCCGATCCGTTCGGGCCTAGCAACGCCACGACCTCGGAGCGGTTCAATTCCATGGACACATCGCGAATGACGGTCTTCTTGCGATAAGACTTTCGTAGCTTTTCGATCTTCAGACCGGAAGAACCTTCAGCGATGGAGAGTTCGGGCCGGTTCATCAGTTGCCACCTTGTTGCAGAATGGTTTTGACACGCCCTGACATCGTCGCAGTTCCCGTCGTCAGATTTGCAATCATCTCGTCGCCGCTGATGATACTTGGGCCCTGCGTCAGCAACACGTTGCCCTTCATCTCAATCACGCCGGAGTCGATGGTGTATTCTGCCCAATCGCCCTCGGCTGCGTCGGGCGGACTGACCAGAACCACGTTTTCGGTGGCCTCCATCCGTTCGATGGCCGAGCGTTCTTCGTTATAGATGACAAGAACCCGGTCTGCCGTCAGGCGCATCTCACCCTGGATGACAATGACGTTGCCGATAAACTCGGCCGATCCATCTTCCTGATTCACGTTCAATGTCTCGGACGTCACCTCGACCGGCAGCGTCGGGTCGGCATTGACCGAGCCGAACGCCACCTGAGCCTCTTGTGCAGAAACAGGTGTGGCTCCGACAGCCACGGCTAGACACAAAAAGGCGACACGTAAATCGAACACAAGTTATCTTTCTGCTTTTTGCGGCTCATATATCAACTTCACGCCGCCTGTAAAAAGAATATGAACCGGACCGTCCTTTTTTTCGGTCCCAAACACCATTCTTCCGGCAGTAAAGTCGCCAATCGGACCGGTCCCGTCAATCTGTCCAGGGCTATCACCACGTATTTCATCCAGCGACGTATTCAACAGGTCGGTGGTGACCTGGATGCCGTCTCTGGTGGTGATGACCACATCCCCTGCAAACGTTGCAGTACCCTTGTCTGGCCTGATGATGCCTGTGTTGGATTCGAGTGTGATCTCGCCCCCATTGCTTAGTCCAAAGCGGCCCTGCACTTCGGCTGCCGTCGGTGTGTCGCCATCGCCACCCTGACTGGCCCTTCGGGCTTCGACGCGGATTTCCTCGCCCTTGCGGGTGACACCTTTGTAGTCGGGTCGCGTGACCACCTGATCTGTCAGCCGGTCGTCAATATCCTGATCACTGAACGGCACCGAGACATTGGTGTCGACGCTGCGAGAAAGAAGAAAGACAGAAGACAGCAACAAAATCGCCACAAGCGGTAGCAGTACCTTCAGGAACTGCACCCATCGGGAATGGCGATCAACTTCAGCCATCTTCCTAACCCAATCCTACACGCAGACAGTCATGTATGTGCAGCAGACCCAAGGCTGGGCCATTTGTGTCAGGATCAACCACAAAGAGTGACGTGATCTTGCGATCGTTCATGACTGCAACCGCCTCCTCCGCCATGGCACTTGGCGCAATGGTCATTGGGTTTTCGGTCATCACCTCTTCGGTGTTTTTGCTCAATAGTCCGTCCATGTTCCTGCGCAGGTCGCCATCGGTCACAATACCCAGCAAACGACCTGCCTGATCAGTGACTCCCACAACACCAAAGCTCTTCTGACTCATGACCAGCAGCGCCTCGCTCATCGGGGTGCCAGCGGTCACCAAGGGCAAATCTTCATGCATCAGATCACGCACAGTAGACAGTTGCGCCCCCAACTTTCCACCGGGGTGGTAAGCGCGGAAATCTTCGGGTTTGAAATCCCGGTACTTCATCAGCGCAATCGCCAGCGCGTCGCCCATCGCAAGGGTCAGCGTCGTCGAGATTGAAGGCACCATCCCAAAACCACAGGCCTCTCCCAGTGACGGGATAAGCAGATGCACATCCGCCTGTTTCATCAAGGTGCTTTCCGGCTTGCTCGACAACCCGATCAGCGGAATTCCAAAGCGACGCGTAAAGGCCAGCAAGTTCGCCAGTTCCGGCGCTTCACCTGAGTTCGAGATCGCAAGGACCACATCGCCTTTCGAGACCATGCCCAAATCACCATGGCTGGCTTCGGCGGGATGGACAAAATAGGCGGGTGTACCAGTGCTGGCCAGAGTCGCCGCGATCTTGTGGCCAATATGGCCGGATTTGCCGATACCACTGATAATGATGCGGCCAGTGGCCTGCAGGATCAGTTGCACGGCTTCGGCGAAATGCTCGTCCAAGCTTTCGGCAAGGACCTCCAATGCGCGGGCTTCGTCGGTAACGACCTGCCGGGCGGTTCTGAGGAATGCTTCGGTGTCAGTCATGAGTGCGCAAAAATATCGGTTTCGGGCCAGCCTGCGAGGTCAAGCTTCGCACGCATTGGCAGGAAGTCAAAACACGCCTGCGCCATTTCGGTGCGGCCTTCGCGGGCCAGACGTCCGTCCAGTGCATCCCGCAGTTGGTGCAGGTACAAAACATCCGATGCCGCATAGTCCAACTGGGCATCCGTCAGCGTTTCAGCGCCCCAATCGCTCATCTGCTGCTGCTTCGAGATATCGACGCCAATCAGTTCCTGACACAGATTCTTAAGACCATGACGATCAGTATAGGTGCGCACCAACCGGCTGGCGATCTTGGTGCAATAGACCGGAGCGGCCAAAGCGCCAAAGGTGTGATACATCGCAGCGATATCAAAGCGACCAAAGTGGAACAGCTTCAAAACATTCGGGTTCTCCAGCATCGCGCAAAGGTTCGGTGCCTGCGTCTGCCCATTCTCGACCTGAACGATATGGCTGTTGCCATCCCCTCCGGACATCTGGACTACGCACAGGCGATCCCGATGCGGATTCAGCCCCATAGTTTCACAGTCGATGGCCACGATGGGGCCCAAATCCAACCCGTCCGGCAGGTCATTTTTATACAGATGGTTCGCCACGGAATTGTCCTTTGTGCGCTTTCGGCCCCGAGATAGGCGGTTTGGCCCGCAAACTCAACGCCGTCCTTGGAAAAGCGTCCACTTGACCTTGTGGCCAACACTTGAACTATGGATCGGCGACACCGCGATTGAGAAATTCCGACAATGCTCAGCATCCTGAGAAACCGTACCTACAGACACCTGTTGGCCGCGCAGGTCGTGGCACTGACCGGAACCGGGTTGGCGACGGTTGCCTTGGGGCTGTTAGCCTTTGATCTGGCCGGAGAGGCCGCCGGGATGGTCCTTGGCACCGCCCTGACGATCAAAATGATCGCCTATGTCACCGTTGCCCCGCTTGCTGCTGCCTTTGCCGAGCGGCTGGATCGTCGCCGGATGCTGGTTGCACTGGATCTGGTGCGCGCTGTGGTTGCGCTCTGCCTGCCTTTCGTGTCCGAAATCTGGCAGGTCTACGTGCTGATCTTTGTGCTGCAATCCGCCTCAGCCGGATTTACACCCGCGTTTCAGGCCACCATCCCGGATGTGCTGACCAACGAACAGGACTATACCAAAGCCTTGTCCCTGTCGCGGCTGGCTTACGATCTGGAAAGCCTGCTGAGCCCGATGCTGGCCGCCACCTTGCTGCTGTTCGTCAGTTTCGACAGCCTGTTTCTGGGCACCTGTATCGGTTTTGTCGCCTCGGCCCTGCTTGTGGTGTCTGCAACTTTGCCCTCACCCAAACCATCCCAGCCGCGTGGCATCTATGACCGCACAACGCGCGGCATTCGAATTTACCTTAAAACCCCGCGCCTGCGGGGCCTGCTGGCGCTGAGTTGGAGCGCGGCCGCGCTCAGTTCGATGGTCATCGTCAACACGGTCGTGATCGTGCGCGGCGATCTTGGTCTTTCTGAAAGCGCCGTTGCCATCGCGCTGGCCGGGTTCGGTGGCGGTTCGATGCTCGCGGCATTTGCACTGCCACGCCTTCTGGATCACATTCCAGAGCGTCGCGTCATGCTGGGTGGTGCATCATTGGCGACGGGCACCATGGCAGCAGCGGCGCTGCTATCTGCCACCCTACCGATGACGCTGGGCTTACTGACAACGACCTGGCTATTGGTCGGCTTTGGATACTCCAGCACGTTGACGCCCTCGGGCCGCCTGCTGACCCGATCCGCCCACCCCGAAGATCGACCCGCTGTGTTTGCCGCACAGTTCACTCTGTCTCATGCTTGCTGGATGGTGCTTTATCCCCTGGCCGGGTGGCTGATGACCCGCTTTGGCGTAACTGTGGCCATGGCCGGAATGGTAACTGCCGCGATTCTGGGTCTGGTTCTTGTGCTCATTGCCTGGCCACGGCGCGAAGACAATGCGGTGGTCCATAATCATCCTGACCTTCCACAGGATCACCCCCACCTGTCTGGGCCAAAACCTCATGCGCATCCGATCATCATTGATGAACTGCATCCCCGTTATCCGCACCAACCTTGAGCCCGAACACCAAACTACCCTAAACCGAGGCGAAGTTGCCTGAACCCGGAGCCGCAATGGACCAGCTTGACCGACGCATCATCGCCGCTTTGCAACACAATGCACGCGATTCGACGACCCTCATCGCCTCTAAGCTTGGCGTCGCCCGAACAACGGTGCATGAACGCATCAATCGAATGGAAGAGCGGGGCGTCATCGCTGGTTACTCGGTCGTCCTGCGCGAAACCGAAGATACGCCACGCGTTCAGATCATCGTCCTGCTTGAAGTGCAGCAGAAAGAGACCACACGTATCATCAAGCGGCTTGAAGCTTATCCCGAGGTCAAACTGTGTTTGTCGATCAATGGCGAATTTGACCTGCTGCTTTCCGCCGAAGCGCCACGGATCGAAGACCTCGACATTCTGGTCGATGAACTTGCGCGCATCCCTGGCGTGTCGCGCACCAACACCAGCGTGGTCTTCGGTCGAAAGATTGATCGGAACTAAGGCACGCTAACTCTCTGTAAACAGGTAACTGGATAGCTTGGCCCGGACTGATCAGAATCCCGGACCGGCAGAATGCCAATTCAAAACCTCCTGATTGCGGCGCTTATGTTTTTGGCGCAGGCCGCAGACGCGGCGACAACGGCAGCTCTTTGTGACCGCGCAGCGCAACGGGCTGCGCTGGCCGAAGACGTTCCGCTCGATGTTCTAAAGGCAATTGCCCGCGTAGAAACAGGCCGCACGCAAAACGGAGCACTGGAACCCTGGCCATGGACCGTCAATCGTGAAGGACAGGGATATTGGTTTGCCTCCGAGGTTGAGGCAAAGTCCTACGTGTTCGACATCTTCAAATCCGGTGTACGCAGCTTTGACGTCGGTTGCTTTCAGATCAACTATCGCTGGCACGGCAAGGCTTTTCGCTCGATCGACGCGATGTTCGATCCGGATGAAAACGCAACCTATGCGGCGCGGTTTCTGGCCCAGCTTTATGCGGAGCTTGGATCATGGCCTGCCGCTGCCGGCGCCTACCACTCGCGCACGCAGCACCTTGCGGCCTCATATTCTGATCGTTTTCAGACCGTCCTGGCGCAGCTGGATGGCTCGGGCACAGCCCACGAACGCGATCCATTCACAGCATCTGCCAGTCCGCTCATCCCGCTGAACGCTCATCCGGTCGGCCAGAACGCGCTGGGATCACTGGTTCCCGAAACCTCTACAGCCACCGCCTTTATCGCTTTCAATTAGGAGCAGATAGTGCCCCGTATCGATCCCCGCACCTTGTTCTCTCCGACCATATTGCTGGCGCTGGCGCTGATGGCGGTCATCGTGATGATGATCCTGCCCATGCCAGCCTGGGTACTGGACGTGGGGCTGGCGGCATCCTTTGCGCTGGCGATACTGATCTTCACATTGACGCTGTTCATCGAACGGCCACTGGATTTCTCATCCTTCCCGACGATCTTGCTGGCCTCACTGATGTTGCGCTTGTCGCTGAACGTGTCCTCAACCAAGCTGATCATCGGTCAGGGGCACACCGGCACCAACGCCGCTGGTGACGTGATCGAAGGTTTCGCCCAGTTTGTCATGGGCGGCAGCATCTTTCTGGGCCTTGTGGTGTTTGGCGTTCTGCTGATCGTGAACTTCATGGTCATCACAAAGGGTGCGGCCCGCATGGCCGAAGTGGGTGCCCGGTTCGCGCTGGACGGGATGCCAGGCAAACAGTTGGCCATCGACAGTGACATGTCGGCTGGAGCCATCGATCACCAGCAAGCCAAAGAACGACGCGAGCGCGAGCAGCAGGAGACCACCTTTTTCGGTTCGCTCGACGGCGCGTCGAAATTCGTCAAAGGCGATGCGATTGCCGGGTTGCTGATCACACTTCTCAACCTTGTGATGGGATTGGTCATGGGGGTCATCGTGCATGGGATGCCGGTATCGTCCGCCTTCGAAACCTATGCAATCCTGACCGTTGGGGACGGGTTGGTGTCGCAGATACCAGCAGTGATCATCTCGATTGCGTCCGCCTTGCTGTTGGCGCGTGGCGGTACGCAGGGTGCAACCGACAATGCGATCTTCTCGCAGCTTGGACGCCACCCGGCGGCGTTGGGCACCGTAGCGGTTCTGATGGTGCTGTTCGCCCTGGTGCCTGGATTGCCGTTCTTACCGTTCATTCTTGGGGCCGGGGTACTGGGCTATGCGGCTTATTCAGGCCTCAGAAAACGCAACGCCAGCGAGGCAGAGGCACAGACGCCCGAGGCCGAGTCTGACACTCCGGTTTCACAGGCCATCGGTGATATCCTTGACCTCGACGACGTTCACTTAGAATTCGCCCCCGATCTAGTCAGCATGGTGCTGAATCCCGGTACCGGCCTTGACGCGCGGATCGCCAACATGCGGACCTATGTCGCCTCAAGCTTTGGGCTTATCCTGCCCGAAATTCGATTGACTGACCGCGCCGATCTTCCGACCGGAACTTATGTGATCAAAGTACAAGGGGTCGAACAGGCGCGTGGTGTTCTGAATTCTGAACTCGTGCTCGCACTGGTACAGGACGGGCACGACTTTCTACCTGATGGCACCGATGTGACCGAACCCGTCTACGGTGCCCCGGCGCGCTGGATATTGCCCAAGGACCAGGAGGTCGCCGCACTGAATGGGGCCACCATCGTCACCCCTCCTGAAATTCTGGCGACCCATCTGCTTGAGATCATCAAACAGAATTTCTCGCGCCTTTTGACCCTGAAATCCCTTCGCCGCCTGCTGTCCGAGATGACGCGGCTCAGCGATCCGACCCGAGCTGAAGCCAACCGCAAAATGCTGGACGAATTGATCCCAGACAAGGTGCCGATCGACACACTGCATGCTGTTCTGCGGCTGTTGCTAGACGAGCGGGTCTCGATCCGGAACATGGCGCTGATCCTTGAAAGCGTTGCCGAAGCACGATTGACCACCACCCAGCCCGAAGGGATCTGCGAACTGGTCCGCCAGCGGCTGGGCTTTCAACTGGTTGCCGACATGAAGCGCGAGGACGGCTCGATCCCTCTGATCCAACTCGCGCCGGAATGGGAGGACACATTTGCCACCTACCAGATCGACGCCGCGAACGCAGGTATCGACGTGGCACTACCGCCCAACCTGTTCAATAAGCTGGCCGATGGAGTTGTCGATAGCGTCGCAAAATCAGCAGATCACGGGTTGTTCCCGGCGGTCGTAACCACGACCCGCCGACGCAGATTGCTCAGGACCATTATGCACGCGCGCGGCGTCGCCAACCCCGTCCTGTCTTTTGAAGAGATCGGGCTTGAGGCGCGCCCCGCCTTGGTCGGAACGGTGCCCGCGTGATCTCAGTCCCGTCAGAGCTTTTGCCACATCTGGGGCAAAACCTGTGGCATCTGTTCGCCGTATTTCTTCGTGTGTCCGCATTGGTTTCGCTGCTACCGGCCTTTGGTGAACGCAGCGTCCCTGTGCGGGTCAAACTGGGCGTGGCAGTTGCTTTCACAATGATTGTCATTCCCGCCATACCCGCATCGGGTGTTATGCCGGGCTTTCACAAAATGATTGGATTAATCACCATCGAAGTCTTGATCGGTCTTATGCTCGGCATCGGGTTGCGCCTTTTTGTCCTTGCATTACAAACTGCAGGTTCAATCGCGGCGCAAGCGACATCTTTGTCTCAGATCCTGGGCGGAGCGGCCGCAGAACCTGTCCCGGCGATGGGGTATCTGCTGACGCTGGCCGGCTTGGCGCTGGCGGTATTGCTTGGCCTTCATATCCGTGCAGCGCAGTTCATGATCCACAGCTATATGCTGTTTCCGATGGGCGCGCTTCCAACTGCGCCTGATCTGTCGCAATGGGGCGTTGCGCAAGTCGCCCGCAGCTTTGGACTGGCCTTTGCGCTGGCGACGCCCTTTGTCATCGCATCGCTGATCTACAACCTCGCACTGGGCGTAATTAACCGCGCCATGCCGCAGCTCATGGTCGCTTTTGTCGGTGCCCCAGCAATCACTTTCGCAGGCCTTTTCCTGCTTTTCGCCGGGGCACCATTGATCCTGGCAACCTGGTCTGACGCTTTGTTCGCCTTTCTCCAAAACCCGCTTGGAGGGCTGAGATGAGCGCATCAGACGACAGTGATAAGTCATTTGAGGCGACCCCGCAAAAGCTAGAAAAAGCCCGCAAAAAAGGCGAGGTGGCGAAGTCCAATGATCTGTCGGTGGTGGCTGCATACATGGGACTGCTCGTCGCACTTTTGCTCACGGGGCAATTCACGGCAGAGCATCTGGGGACTCTGTTCGTGGTCTTGATCGACCAATCAGATCAATTCGCAAGCTTGCTGACCGTCGGACCCGCGACATCTACCGTCGCTGGGATTCTGAGATCAACTCTGGCACCAATCGCCGCGTTGTTTATCGTTCCGGCAGTCGCGGTGTTGCTCAGCCTGATCGCCCAGCGCGCACTGATCTTCGCGCCGGAAAAGCTGAAACTACGCGGTTCACGCATCTCGATCGTCTCAAACGCAAAGAACAAGTTTGGCCGGGGCGGGTTGTTCGAATTCGCCAAGAGCTTTGTTAAATTGTTGATCTATGGAACATGCCTGACCCTATTTTTGCACGCCCACCTGCCCGAGATTCTGACAGCCAGTGCAGCCGCCCCGAGATCCTCAATTCTGTTGATGATGAACTTACTCAGCCAATTTCTGTTTATCGTCATAATGATCGCGCTGGCGATCGGCGTGATCGACTATCTGTGGCAACATGCCGAACACCTTCGCAAAAACAGAATGTCACGCAAAGAAATTCAGGATGAAACCAAGGATTCCGAGGGTGATCCGCACGTCAAACAGCAGCGTCGCCAACGCGCGCAGGACATAGCAACCAATCAGATGATGGCGGATGTGCCCAAGGCCGATGTGGTGATCGTCAACCCGACGCATTATGCGGTGGCGCTGAAATGGTCGCGAGCAAGTGGCAGCGCTCCGGTTTGCGTCGCCAAAGGGGTAGATGAAATCGCGGCAACAATCAGGGCCACGGCCGGAGACGCAGGCATTCCTATTCATTCCGATCCACCAACAGCACGCGCATTGCACGCGACCGTCGGGATCGGACAGGAAATTACCGAAGAATACTACCGACCCGTTGCAGCTGCTATTCGGTTTGCCGAAGCCATGCGCAAACGAGCGAAGGGTCAGGTCGGATGACGCAAGATCGCATGGGCAACCTTTTGACCGTCGCCGAAGCTGTTTATCAACGGGAACACCAAAAATTGCACCCTTTGTTGCAGCGCGAAGCCCAGTTGCTTCAGCAATTGACGCGTCTGGATTCTCAATTAGCCGAAGTAAAATCGACGAGTTCACAGTCGGATGGCTATCAGGTCACCGGCGCAGACCTGTTGTGGCACGGCTGGGAATCTTTGACACGGCGCAACCTGAACACCGAGTTGGCGCGCCTGCGATCACAAAAGCTTGCGGCAATGGAAGAATTGCGTGGGGCATTTGGGCGCAAACTGGCCGTTGCCGATCTGTCGCGCCGCCTGCAGGAACACAAGCGACGCGTGCGACAATCTAAAGCTCAGGAATCGTAACCCCAACCCGTTCAGGTATCCTGTCGGCTGACACTCATGATCAGAACTTGCGAGACATCTTCGCCCAGATCCTTTCTCGCAACCTCCAGCAACGCATTGCGCAAAGCCGTCAGGTTGTCTGACCGCGTGAATGCGCCGTCAAACCCGCCGATATTGGCGTGATCAAACAGAACTTGCAGAAACCGGTCCCTTAATTTTGGCTCGATCTCATAAAACGCTTCGGCAATCCCCGGCCTCACCTCAAGGCTGAGGGACATGGTGACGAGCGCCGATATCTCGTCCTCAGAAACCACGGGGACCACGAACTGTTTGGTGAGTTTCAGATACTCATATGTTTCTGATTGATCATCTTTGCCGGGTTTAGTTTTGTTTTTCTTGTCTTCATTGGGTTTTTGCCCAACCTCCGCAAGATCTTCAGCTTCCCCGGAAGGGGACAATAGGATCCGGGCGCCCGCACCGGCAGCCAGGCCGAAAACCAGAAAAACGATCGGTAGTAGTTTTCCCATCAGAACGGCCCTCAGAACGGTAGCAAGGTATCAAGTATCTGTTGTCCATAGCGTGGTTGCTGCACATCCGTGATCTGCCCGCGGCCACCATAAGACACCCGCGCTGACGCGATCTTGTCATAGGTGATTTCATTCTGGCGCGAGATATCTTCGGGGCGGACATAGCCCGAGACCAGCAGTTCCCGAAGTTCGAAATTCACCCGCAGTTCTTGCGATCCAGAAATCGAAAGCACACCGTTAGGCAGCACGTCGACGACCGTTGCCGCCACGCGCAAGGTCAGTTTCTCTTTGCGTTTGACCGATCCCTTCCCTTTGCTGACCGAAGCGGAGTCAATTGAAACGGCATCATCAAGTGAGGCCCCTTCAGGTAGTCGTTCACCTGCACGCTGCGGCAGGCCGAAGAGTTCCGGCACTGCAAGGCTTTCCGACCCCGCGCGCGATCGATTGGTATCGTTGGAAATTTCGGCCTTTTCATCCAGCTCGATCACGACCGTTAGAATGTCCCCTTTTTTCATCGCGCGCTGATCCCCAAGCAAGGAATGCTGACCGCCACTCCACAAAGATGACTGATCAACGGTTCGCTGAGGCTGGCTGTGCAAAGGTAGTCCGGGCCACAGCATCGCTACATGCTCAGGCGATTCCGTGTTTGGTGTCAGGCTGGGCGGCTTGCCAAGGTGGTCCAATCGTCCACACGCCGCAACACTCAGAACGACAAATAGCAAGGGTTTCGAAAGGCTCGGCATCATTTAACCTCAATTTGTCCATCGGGACGGATTACGCCCGTTACTGTCGTGCGAGACGCCAGATTCATGACACGGATACGCTCGCCTGCTGCGCCCCGACCCAACGCGCGGCCTTCGGCAGTGATCGATAGCGCGACGTGATCGAACACCAGCGTCACCAGATCGTTTCGGTCCACAATCGCAGGCGGACCGACATCGGCAGGGCGGATTGGCCGACCTGGATAAAGCGCAACACGTGCCTCCTGACCGATAAGATCCTCTGGCCTACGAACCGCCCCATTGACCTCAGTGGTTTTGATTTCGAGGTCGGATGAGACAATGACCTCTTTGGCGCGGATCGTGCGGGTCGGCACAACGATCTCGGCCAAGCTTGGCATCGGCATCATGCATAGTATGAAGGTTAACAGGCGCATCACCGCACCTGCGTGGTCGCGCCCATCATCTGGTCGACGGCGGAAATAACTTTGGCGTTCATTTCATAGCCACGCTGCGCTTCGATCAGTTCCGTGACCTCGCGCACCGCATCGACAGAGCTGTCCTCAAGATAGCCCTGCCGCAATGTTCCCAGCCCATCTTCGCCCGGGGTGCCGACCACCGGTGCACCCGAGGCTTCGGTTTCCTTGAAGAGGTTGCTACCAATGGCCTCAAGACCCTTGGCGTTCGAGAAGCTGGCCAGCGTAAACTCGCCCAGCAACTGCCCCTCGGCCGTATCATCGAAATAGGCATAGACCTCACCCGCCGCATTGATCGAGATCGATCTGGCATCGTCTGGAATGGTAATTTCAGGGGCAACGGCAAAGCCATCAGAAGTTACGATCAGACCTTCGGCCGAACGTTTCAGGCTTCCGTCTCGGGTAAAGGCGGATTGGCCATTCGGCATGGTGACTTCAAGGTAACCTCGCCCTTCGATGGCGATATCCAGATCACTGCCCGTTGCCGAGAGCCCACCCTGTTGCAGCTGTACGGTGACGGCGGCAGGGCGCACGCCCAACCCCAGCTGAATACCTGTCGGAAGGACCGTTCCATCCGAGGCATTGACCGCCCCGGCGCGCGCCATCTGTTGATAGTGCAGATCGGCAAACTCGGCCCGGCGGGTGTTGTAGCCGGTTGTATTCATATTCGCGAGGTTGTTTGAAATTGTCTCAACCCGCATCTGCTGTGCGGTCATGCCCGTAGCCGCGATCTTCAATGCTCGCATGTCGTATTCTCCTTCCGGTAATCAGCGCATCAATGCCTTAAGCGCCCCGCGAACCCGTTCGTCTTCGGCCTCAAGAAAACTCTGCCCGAGCTCGTAGGCCCGCTGAATTTCAATCATCCGGGTCACCTGACCAATGGCATTGACATTCGATCCTTCGAGGAACCGATGCAGCACGACCGGCTCGCCCACCGGTTCCACCTGCCCGCCTGCACGAAAATGTGTGCTTCCTTCGCGCACCAGGTTTTCGGGATCAGCGACGTTGTAGACACCGATCTGGCTCAGAAATTGTCCATCGACGCTCATCGTGCCGTCGCTGCCAACATCGATCGTTGCGGCGTCGGGCGGGACAAAGACCGGCGCGCCATTGCTGTCCAAAACCCGGTGCCCGTCCATCGTCACCAGATCGCCCTCAGCATTGGGTGAGAAACTGCCGGAACGCGTCAGGCGGTTCCCAGCGGACGTTTCGATCATAAAGAACCCGTCCCCTTCGATGGCAAAGTCGAAGGACCCGCCTGTCTCGGTCAGCACACCTTGTTGCAGAGAAGTGTTTCGAACCTGCGCACGGCTGAGCGATAGTGAAGGATTGCCCGGCATATCCCGGACGAATTCGGAGAACACCAGCCCCTGCTGACGATACCCGGTCGTGTTGGCATTGGCGATATTGTTGGCCACCATTCGCATCTCATCCATGAGACCGGATTGACGGGACAAGGTGACATAAGCGGTGTCCATTAGCGACCTCCGGCAATAAGCGGGACCAATGTCCCGGTAAAAAACGTAACAAGGGTCTGGGTCATGAAACCCATCGACATCCAGAACACGACCACGATTGCAATCAGCTTAGGCACGAAGGTCAGGGTCATCTCCTGAACCGAGGTCAAGGCCTGAAACAAACCAACTGTAAGGCCCGAGATCAGCGCCACCGCCAGGATCGGAACCGACGTGATGACTGCAACCCAAAGTGCCTGGCGCACGATGTCGTAGAACAGACCTTCGCTCAGCATCGTTCAGACCGGCATCCGCAAGATTTCCTGATAGGCTTCAACGACTTTGTTCCGAACAATCACAGCCGTTTCCACTGCCAGCTCTGTCTGCGCCAGCGCCTGAACCAAAGCGTGCGGGTCGGCCTGCCCAACCATCGAAGATTGCGTGACTTGCTCGCTTTGTTTCAGCGTCGCCACGAAATCCTGAAACGAGGATCGCAGCCCTTGCGCTGTCCCCTGATGTTCGGGGGCGGCCTGCGTTGCAGGGCGCGCCCCCGTATAATTCTGCGCGGCGGTAAGTGAGCGAACATCCATTCTGGTATTCCTTTATTTACGGAGTAGATCCATCAGACTCGATGACATCTGCCGGGTCTGGTCGAACATCTTGAGGTTGGCTTCATAGCTGCGCTGCGCCTCTCGGGCGTCTGCGATTTCGATCATCAGATCGACGTTTGATCCTCTGTAATGGCCAGTCTCATCAGCCATAGGGTGGCCAGGATCATAAATTCGGCTCAGGTCGCGACGATCGAGTTTGACGCGCCCCGCCTGGACCATCTCTTTTCCGTCCCGTTCGACTGTCTCAAACGGGACTGTCTTACGCCGGTATCCGGGCGTATCGGCGTTCGAGATGTTCTCGGACACATGACGCAACCGCGCTGCTTGCGCACGCAGTGCGCTAGCCGACGCGTCCAACGAGTAGGAAAAATCGCTCATCGTGAAACCCCCTATGCCCGGCCCAGACTCGTGCGCAGCACACCGATTGAAGACTTGTAGATCGCTAATGCCCGGTCATGTTGTCGCTTGACCTCGACAGCTTTCAGCATCTCTTCTTCCAATGAAACACCATTGCCATTCGGATCGCTCGAAGCCGCGACCGTGAATTCAGCCCAAAGCTGAGCGCGCACATCACCATTCAGATGACCCGTCCGAGTCGCGGTCATCGCGACCTCTCGGCTCGTGTTTTCAAACGCTGTCTGGAAGGCTTCAATATCGCGGGGCTTGTATCCCGGCGTATCCGCGTTGGCCATGTTGCGCGCAACAACCGCTTGCCGTTGTCCGGCATGGGTTGCCATTGCGTACGCAGTCTTAAAGACGTTCAGGTCATTGAACATCGGGGCTTCTCCCTCGATCAATTTCAATCAAGGCTTAACCCCGATTCCTTTAGAAACCGTTTTCAACAAATCTATTTGGAGGACCTGCGATGGCCGATCTCGATCCGATGCGTCTGAAATGCGAATTCGATAGGATGTCGGCGGTACACCATATCGGGCGTGTGACCGGTGTTGCGCGCGGCGTGGTTGAAATCGATGGTCTGACCGCCCAAGCCCGGATCGGGGATCATCTGACGCTGCGCCGACAAAAAGGCCCGGACCTGCCGGGCGAGGTCCTGCATGTCGAATCAGGCGCGATCCATATGCTGCCAGCCTCCGCACCCGATGGCGTAAGCCTGGGGGATCAGGTCTCTCTCGACCAGATGCCTGCCTTTGCGCCCGGAATGCATTGGCTTGGGCGGGTGATCGATCCGTTTGGCAAACCTCTGGACGGCAAGCCCCTGCTGCCTGGCACGCTTAAACGTGACCTTATGCAGGCCCCGCCAACTGCGGTATCGCGCAAGCCGCTGGGCGGTCGTATGGAAACCGGGTTGGCCATCCTCAACACGATGCTGCCCATTGTCCAGGGTCAGCGAATCGGCCTGTTCGCTGGTTCAGGCGTTGGCAAATCGACACTTCTGGCGACGCTTGCCCGCTCAGTCCAGGCGGATGCTGTGGTCGTTGCATTGGTGGGCGAACGCGGGCGCGAAGTGAATGAGTTTGTCGAGAACGCCCTGGGTGCCGAAGGTCTGAAACGATCCGTCGTCGTGGCCGCAACCTCGGATCAATCGGCCCTGATACGCAGACGGTGCGCATGGTCGGCCATGTCGGTGGCGGAATACCTGCGGGATCAAGGGTTAAACGTTCTGTTTCTGGCCGATTCAGTTACTCGTTTTGCCGAAGCGCATCGCGAGATTGCCGCCGCAATGGGTGAGGCCCCATCGCTACGTGGCTACCCGCCATCGGTCACGCCGCTGATTGCAAACCTGTGCGAACGGGCGGGTCCCGGAACTGCCGATCAAGGTGACATCACCGCAGTCTTCAGTGTTCTTGTCGCGGGTTCTGACATGGACGAGCCCATTGCGGACATTCTGCGCGGCGTCTTGGACGGACATGTCGTGCTGAGCCGAGACATCGCCGAACGCGGGCGCTTCCCAGCGATTGACCTCAGCCGATCCGTATCACGCAGCCTACCAGGTGCGGCGACCGCAGATGAGAACCAGTTGATTACAGAAACCCGCAAGCTGGTCGGCAGTTATGAGCAATCTGAGGTGATGATCAAAGCCGGTCTCTATGCCGAAGGAACAGATGCTTTGTTGGATCGCGCCGTCCGGGTCCACGAAGAGCTAGATAGCTTTTTTGCGAAGGCCGATCCCGATGGTATCGAAAACAGCTTTAATCGATTATCTCTGGTTTTAAGGCGCGCTGGTGTAAACCCGGTGTCGCAGTCTTAGAATTCAGAACAGTTTTAAGTGTTAAGCCCACCTTAACACCTGCCCTGCTAGGCCAGTAAGCGGGTGAATAGAAGGTGGTGGAGATGGGTGCGCAATCCAATGCGGCGCCAATCATCATCAAGAAGAAACGTGTATCGGGTGGCGATTCTCACCACGGTGGTGCGTGGAAGGTCGCGTATGCGGACTTTGTCACTGCCATGATGGCGTTCTTCATGTTGATGTGGCTGCTGAATGCAACGACCGAGACGCAACGCAAGGGTCTGGCGGATTATTTTTCGCCCACGATACCGGTCAATCCGGTCTCGGGCGGTGGCGATGGTGCCTTCGGCGGTGACAACATGTTTTCGGAAAAAACCATGGTTATGGATGGATCAGGTGCCAGCAATCGGAACCCCACCGAGGCGAAACAGGCGCGCGGATCAACCGGCGTGGATGCGAAAGGCGGCGGTAAGGGTGCGTTCGAAGATTTCTCGTCGCTCGAGGCGCAGTTGCTGGGGCGCGCTGGGGAAAGCCTGGTGTCCGATAAGATGCGCAAGCACATCGTGACCCGCGTCACCGACGAAGGGCTGGTGGTCGAGCTGTTCGCCACTGAGGATCAACCGTTGTTCGAATCGGGGACAGACACGCCAACCCAAATGATGCGCGCGCTGACACTTTTGGTAGCGCGGTCTTCTGATCTGGTGACAAACGCAATCGCGGTCGAAGGGCATGTGCGGTCTGCGCCCGTCGTGTTGGCGAATAACCCGGTCTGGGATCTGTCGACCGCGCGGGCGCAAAGCACCCGCCAACTGCTGCAGAACAAAGGCATCCAGCCACAGCGGTTGGACCGCGTGACTGGGCACGCGGACCGAGAGCTTTCGGATAAAAACCCCATGGCGATACGCAATAATCGGATTGAGATCATCTTTTTACGCAACCCTTAAGGGGTAAAGGATAGACAGCATTTTAGCTGTTAGCCGGCTGTTAAGGGCCAGTGCGGTACGTGTTGCATCAACGAATGACGCAACAAAAGGGCGTACCGATGACCATATCCTCTTCGCTGAATGCCGGTGTGGCAGCGTTGAAGGCCAACGCCAACAGGCTGGCCACGATCTCTGACAACATCGCCAATTCATCGACATTTGGCTATAAAAGAGTCGAGACCGACTTTCACTCCATGGTCACGTCTGGTCAGGGCGGCAGCTATTCGGCAGGCGGGGTCAGAACCACCAGCCAACGCCTGATAGATCAGCGCGGATCGCTGGTAACCACCAACAATTCAACCGATCTGGCCGTGCGCGGTAGAGGCATGCTGCCTGTCCGTCCCAGTTCGCAGATCGCGTCAGGTTCAAATGAGATGCTGCTGACCACGACAGGCTCATTCCGCACCAATGAGGAGGGATATCTGGTCACACAATCCGGCCTTGTACTTCTTGGCTGGCGTGCCAATCCAGATGGCTCGATCCCCAGCGTCCCGAGGGATACGCCCGCCGCTCTGGAACCCATTCAGCTAAGCGTTAATCAACTTTCGGGCGCCCCCACAACATCCATGAACCTGCGGATGAACCTGCCTGCAACAGCGACCGACGCCGGTGCTCCGGGTGACACGCAGCCCTTGTCGGTCGAGTATTTTGACAATTTGGGCAAGTCTGAAAGCGTCGATATCGAATTGGTCCCCACCGTTCCTGCAACCGGCAGCAGCAATGAATGGACCATGACATTGCGCGATTCAGCCTCGGGCGGTGCTGTCATCGGAGAATATACCCTGACCTTCACCGATAGCCGTACAGCCGGTGGTACACTAGCCAGCGTCACCGCCGTGACCGGCGGTGCCTATGACCCGGCAAACGGCAGCGTTGTCGTCAACGTCGCCGGCGGACCGATGGAGATCAACATCGGCCAGATCGGCGATGCGGACGGCATTACACAGCTTTCCGATACCTTTGCTCCGGTTTCGATCACACGCGATGGTTCGGCCGTTGGCACGATGACAAGCGTACAGGTTGATGAGAACGGCTATGTCTATGCTTTCTATGATACTGGGGTCAGCCGCCGGATGTTCCAGATTCCGCTGGCCGATGTGCCGAATCCAAACGGTCTGACGGCGTTGGACAGTCAGACCTATGCCCCCTCGCGCGACAGCGGCACCTTTTTCTTATGGAACGCGGGTGAAGGTCCAACAGGCGATCTCGTGTCTTTCGCACGCGAGGAATCGACCACCGATGTCGCCACCGAGTTGACCTCAATGATCCAGACCCAGCGGGCCTATTCCTCAAGCGCCAAGGTCATTCAGACTGTGGATGAGATGCTGCAGGAAACCACCAATATCAAACGCTGATCTGATGATTGATCAACGAAAGGGATGCGTCCGATGAATATGTCGACAGCACTGAACAACGCTCTGGGCGGGCTGAGCGCAGCCAGCCGTGGTGCGGCGGTGGTTTCAGGAAACATCGCCAACGCCTTGACCCCGGGATATGCTCGCAGATCGCTTGAACTGGCGACCAGCGCAGTTTCTGGTAATGGCGTTCGTGTCGTTGGTATCACTCGGCACCAGGATCCGGTACTGATCGCAAACCGCCGTGCGACCGATGCAGACCTGATGGCAGCCAAAACCGTGGCGCAATTTCATTCAAGTTACGAGAAACTGTTGGGGGCAGCCGACGATGCCACTTCGATCTCGGCCAGACTGGCCCAATTCGAAAGCAGCCTGATTACAGCTGCAAGCCTGCCCGGCTCAGCCCAACGGCTGGATCAGGCCGCCCGTGCAGGCGGTACATTGAGCACAGCGCTCAATACAGCGTCCGAAGGGGTGCGGCAAATGCGATCCGATGCGGATCGCACGATAGGCAAACAGGTCGATACGCTGAATCAGACTCTGAAAGACATCGAGAAACTGAATGCTCGTATCCCCGCTGTCCGCAATTCGGGCGGTGATATTGGCGCGCTGTTGGATCATCGTCAGATTCTGGTCGATCAAGTCAACGAGTTGGTGCCTGTCAACGCGATCGCGCGCGATAATGATCAGATTTCCCTTTATTCCGATGGCGGGTTGATCCTGCTGGAAGGAACCGCGGCCGAGTTTTCGTTCTCGACCACAGGCGATACCATGCCGCATATGACCGTTGGCAACGGGTTGTTGTCCGGGCTCGAGATCAACGGCCGACCCGTTCGCGTGAGCGGAGAGTTCGCCCAAATCCGAGGCGGCGCATTGATGGCCCAGTTCTCGGTCCGCGACGAACTGACCGTCGAAGCGCAAGCCGATCTGGACGCCGTCGCCCGCGACCTGATCGAGCGCTTTGAAACCACCGGGTTGGACCCGACCGCTGCCGCGACCGATCCGGGCGTCTTCACGGATGACGGCAGCCGCTTTGATCCGGTTTCTGAAACCGGTCTTGCGTCGCGCATCTCACTAAATGTTGTGGTCGACCCGGATGCAGGGGGTGACAGCTGGAGATTACGCGCGGGTCTGGGGGCATTGATCCCCGGTGCGCCGGGTGATGCCAGCCAGTTGCAAGCTTTTGGGGCCGTTCTGACCGACTCGCGCCCGGCCCCCAGCGTGGGGTTTGGGACAGGCACGATGCGCGCGGCCGAGATCGCCGAGGCGTTGCTTTCCAAAGCCGGGGCAAACGCACACACAGCTGACCAGCGCAGCAGTTTTGCAGCAAACGCGCAGCTGGAGATGCAAAAAGTCGTCGCGGAGCAAGGTGTTGACAGTGACGCGGAACTGCAGCGCTTGATGCAGATCGAGCAAGCCTATGCCGCAAACGCACGCATCGTCGCTGTCGTGGATGAACTGATGGATACCCTGTTGAGGTTATGAACATGACACTGAATTCGATCGGGGATCTGGCCCGCGGCCTTACCCTCAGAACTCGCAGCGCCGAGATCAAATCACAAATCGAAACACTGTCGTATGAGATGTCCACCGGCAAGGTGCAGGATATCTCGGGTCGTCTGGGTGGTGATTACTCGCACCTACTGGATCTAGATCGCAGCCTGGAACGGTTGGACGCGCTTTCCATCGCCACCGCCGAGGCGCGGCTATTCACGGACGCAATGCAATTGAGCCTGACAACGCTAAGCGGCTCGGTAGCCGAGATGTCAGCGTCGCTGCTATCATTCGGTACGGCGAACCAGACCGTGACACATGAACAAGCATCGGTTCAGGCACGAAATGAGCTCGACACAATGATCTCAGCCCTGAATACGCGGGCGGGAGGGCGCAGCCTGTATTCCGGAACGTCGACTGACGTCTCACCTCTGCCCTCCGCTGAAACATTATTGACAGCGCTGCAGGCCGAATTGACAGGGCTGACCTCCCTAACAGATATCCAACAGGCCGCTGAGGATTGGTTCAACGACCCCGCCGGATTTGATGCGGTGATGTATCAAGGTGGCACAGACACCTTGGCTCCGATGCAGATTTCCGAGAACGAGCGGATCACTCTTCCGATCACTGCGACAGACCCCGCGCTCAAGGACGCTTTGCGCGATGTTGCGGTTGCGGCTCTGGCCACAGATGATGCGCTTGGATGGACACCTGATCTACGAACCGCATTGTTCACGCAACTTGGTGTTGAGTTGGCCAATACACAGGATGCGACGGTCAATTTGCGCGCCCAGGTCGGCGCGGCTGAGGCGCGTGTGGAGCAAGCCGCAACGCGCAACGCCGCCGCAAAGACCAGCGCTGAGCATGCGCGCAATGCGTTGATCGCTGCAGATCCCTATGAGACTGCGGCACAGTTGCAAACCGTGCAGTTCCAACTGGAGAGTCTGTATTCCGTGACCGTTCGCAACGCCAACCTGTCACTGGTGAATTTCCTGAGATGAAGATACTCGTATTCCTTTTGATAACCTTACCCTGCATTGCCAATGCGGGGGCCATACGCCTGAAAGATCTGGTGGATTTCGACGGTGTCCGCGGCAATGATCTGGTTGGCTACGGCCTTGTGGTTGGCCTGAATGGCACCGGCGACGGCTTGCGCAATTCTCCGTTCACCGAAGAGATTATGTCCAACATTCTCGAACGGCTGGGCGTAAACGTGAATGGCGAAGATTTTCGCCCCAAAAACGTCGCCGCCGTATTGGTCACCGCCACCCTACCACCCTTCGCGCGCGTCGGCGGTCAGATTGACGTCACCGTCTCTGCCATCGGAGATTCCAAAGGACTTCTTGGGGGGACATTGATCATGACACCCCTGAATGCAGCAGATGGTCAGATTTATGCCGTGGCGCAAGGGACAGTGCTAGCCGGAGGCGCTGCGGTTGAAGGCGAAGCAGCGTCGGTTGTAAGCGGGGTGCCGACATCGGGCGTCATACCCTCGGGCGCGCGTGTGGAGCGCGAGATCGATTTTCAGCTTGCTGATTTGACTCAATTCAGACTGGCGTTGAGAGAACCGGATTTCACGACTGCAAGCCGCATAGAGGCCGCCATCAATAAGGAATTCAACCGAGCGGTCGCACTCATGCGCGATTCCGGCACTGTGGAGTTGAGCATTGAGGCGACGCGGGCCGTATCAACCGCGCACGCCATTGGACGTATTGAAAACATTCTGGTCGAACCCGAAAGCAAAGCCCGCGTCGTGGTGGATCAAAGATCGGGCACAATTGTCATGGGTCGGGACGTCAGGATTTCACGCGTGGCGGTATCGCAGGGCAACTTGACCCTCACGGTCGAGGAAGCCCCGATTGCTGTTCAGCCAAATCCGTTTGCGCGAGGCGAAACAGTCGTTGTTCCGCGCACCAACGCTGGGATCGAAGAGGAAGAAGGAACGGGGCTTGCAGAAATCCCCGAGGCAACCACCTTGTCCGAAGTGGTCGCCGGGTTGAACGCCTTGGGCGTGTCGCCACGCGATATGATCGACATCCTGAAAACCATCAAGGCTGCCGGGGCGCTTCATGCTGAGTTCATCGTGAGATGAGCAGTCAGACCACAGCGTGCGCCTTTTGGTGTACGGTTTTACTTGGATTTCCAACTGTCCAGCCAGCGGCGAAAGCCCTTGCGCTTTTCATCTATTGCATCACCAGCGGCGTAAAGACCATCTTCCATGTTCTCCAAAACAGGATCGATCTTCTTTTGCCGAAACCGCCGCCATCGAACCCAGATGGCCCAAACCAGCGCAGCAAACACAGTCAGGAAGACGATATTGAACCACGGGATGATGCGGACATCCGGCCCCTCGACATGCCGGATGAAAATTGCGTTGGGAAAAATCGACATGAATTCATTCCGCCAGCCGTAGTGCGTTACGACCACCCAATCGGGGTTATCTTTGGTCGACTTGGCATCGTTGGCCTCGGTGTAAAGGTTCGCAGTGTCGAACTTGAAATAAGGCGGCCAGCCCCAACCGGTGTCTTCGTTGCGATAGACAATCGGCTTCCCGTTGGCGCGTACGGCCTGAATGAACTGTACATCGCGGTTTGACAGGCTGGTGGATTGATCTTCAGGCTCGGACCAGAAGATTCGCGTCCAGTCCGTCAGGTCCTGACGTTCCTCGTAGGTGTTGACGATCCGCACCACATCGTGCTGCGGTAGGGAATACTGCAAGATCACGGCGATCGTGCCCCAGAAGATGATAATGAACGCCCATTTCACATAGGCCATGCCTTAACCCTCACATGTAATTCACGATGTAGATCAGCGCGCCAATCGCCACCCAAGGTACAATATAGACACCCAAAATCAGTTTGCGCCGGAATGAGTTGTCGTAGACGTGCAAACCTCGCGCAACAAACGCTTCTTTGTTACCGGTTTTGCCCTTTTCGTCCCACCACGTCTCCAACTTTCGCCGCCTAACTCCTCGCGAATAAAAGGACAGCGCGAAATAGGCAATCGTCTGGATCACCAGCAGGATCAGAAACAGGCGCAACGCTCCGAACATCTTAATCTCTCCTGACCGCGCCCCAAGGGCCGACCCGTGCGATCACTGTTTCGCTGACCCGGTCATTGCCTAACATATCAGGTTCATGACCAAATAAAGCCGCCCGCGCACCAGCCTTGTCCACCTGATACTCGCGGGCAAGGAAGTCGGCAACATAGGCTTTCTTGGTCTCGGGCCAGGTCCTGTAAGTACTATAAAACAATTCCTTGTGGCAGATGAACATCTGCCGCGGATCCAGCGGAGCCAATTCGGTCAACAGCATATTCACCAGATCGCGGTTCGGCGTATCGGCTGCGCGCAATGTGTAGAAATAAGCGGGATGATCCGAGGTGATGCGTGGCCAGCGCCCGCCATCCGTCGCCCAGCGCAACAGTTGTGCGAGGCCGTGATACGCCTCGGGTAGGCGATCGGCGTGATTGCGGGCCAGTCGTCGCATATCGCTGCGATCCAGCCCGCTCAGATCAACATCTGCGTCAGCAGCCGCAGCAATGGTCAGAAAGTCCATCTTCTGTTGTAAGATCGCTGCGGCATCCACGCCGCGCGCCTTAACGATAGGTTCAACCAGATCGTTGTAGTCGAGAAACTTGGCAATCTGGTTCCGCTGCGACGGGTCAAAAATATATTTGATCGGCATATCGTCAGGCTTTTCGCCCATGCAAATCGCCGCCGGGTGATCCATATCCGGGAACAGGTAGAGCCCGCCAAAGTGTGCCGTCCAGAAGTTGCACTGCTCGAAAGCGGTATGGCGCAGGCGCACCGGATTGCGCGTTACGTCGCCAGTTTCTTTGGCGGTTTCGATCATCTTGGCGATCAGCACATCGTCGAACCATGCATCCTCTTCGGTTTTGAAACGTTCGACCATGCCCGCTAGCTGCTGGGCCTTGCGTAGGGTGCCGCCTGCGGTGTCGGCCTCGATCTCGATCTTGCTCAGGTTCAACAGGTCGCGCGGCGTGCTGAGTTTGATGACTGAGTTCACCAGCTCTCCGGCCACCGCATCGGTGGCGGTCAGAGCAAAAAGCTGCGCCTCGTTCATCTCGATGAATTCGCGCAGGATATCGCGCGAGGTAGAAAATTTGACGTTCAGCAAAGGCGCGCGTTTCTGCTCGGTCGTCAGCAGGATGAACTGCCGGTTGACCCCGTTGGGATTGAGGTAAAGCTCATCCTCCAGCTCAATCCCCACCTCCGGAGAATAACCCGAGATATCGACATGGAAATCGGTCAGCGCCGTGGTCTTGCCCGCCAGATGCTGCAGCGCGCGGTTATACCGCTCGACCAGAGCCGGGCTGGAGATGTGGACGAGGTTGCCGAACATCAAGCCTTTTTCGATGAGGCGGATCATATGCTCATGAACCAGTTTTCATCAACATGAACTTCTTCAATCATCCTTTTTGAGACACCAAGTTCATTGTCTTTTAGCAAATCACACAGCCGTTCCCCATCAATCAGATCTATCGCTGTCGCGCCGTCGCGGGTCGCTTCATCCGATGCTTGGGCCGTAAAACTTCCGGTTGTTATGAACAGACCTTTGTCTGCACGTCCCATCATCGCGCCTCTAAAGTCGCGAATATCAGAGGATCCAACGCTACCTTTATACCGTTTGCATTGAAAAAAGACTTGGAACGAAACAAGGTTGACTCTGAGAACACCGACCCCGTCTATCCCTCCATCGCCCGACTTTCCTCTGACCTCCACCTTAGTGAAACCACTTTCTCTCAGTAGTCGTTGGGCAAGTCTTTCAAACGCTGATGGGTCCATCGATTTTAGAACGTCCAAGAGCTCATTACGCCAATCCCGAACGCTACTGTCAGGTCCCTCAACCGCTGCCATTGAGCCGGTTATGAATTCAGGGCTTTGTTGTACTTTTTCTTCTTTCGCTTTCTTTTCAAGGCGTTTTAACCGCGCTTTTTCGCGCTCTTCCGCATTAACTTGATCGCTAATTTCTTTTGTTTGTTTATATTCGGTTATTCGTGCCCCGGATTCGGTTATGGCCCAGACTCCACGAGCAGAGTTCTCAATTGCTCCACCACGCTTTAGATAAGTTCGCGACCAAGCTAGATAGTAGTTCAATCTGGGACGAGGATCATCACCAGACATCTGAAATGCTTGCTCTTCTTCTGTTACACCCTCAAGCTCTGCAACCTTTTCATCCATTTCTTGAATGGTTCCAGAACCACCCATAGCGCGCAAAGCCTCTAGTGTAACCAGCATCATACCCGGCAAATCCGGAAAGCCTTCCGCTTCAATTACAAATCTTCTAGTCAATGTTCTTTCCTTCTAAATACCGCCGCTTCGCCTCTTCCATCCGGCCCATCTCGCGGACGGCGTTTTCGATGGCGATCTCGTCGCTCTTGTCGGCATAGCGGAACTCGCTGTCGGCGTAGCGGTTGATCTCTTGCATCACCATCTCGACCGTGATCGGCTGGCGCAGGTCCTCGATCATCGACTTCTTGGTGTCGTAGTCGCGGAACAGGAACAGGTCGGGGTTTTCCATCCATTCGTCGGGCAGTTCGAAATCCATCGCACGCACCTTGACCGCGTCGGTGATGTTCTTGATCGCGCGGCCGGTAAAGCGCTCATCGGCCTGTTGGATCGCCTTGAGGTAGGTGCCCAGTTTGGCAATCGTGTCCATCTGGCCGATATCGCCGGAGACCCGATCATAGACTTGCAGCAGCGCATCCTCATGCGGTCGGGAATGGCTTTCGAAGCTGGCCGCGACGGCCTTTTTGATTTCCTGCGCGGCATAGGCTTCGTGTTCGCCCAGCGGAATGTCGTGATTGCGGCCCATCAGCAGGTGCAGGATGTCGATGTAATCCTCGCGCGTTTGCGGCCCGTCCACCAGGAACCGCGCGCCTGCCCGTTGGCGCAGGGCGTCGTCCACATTCTCGGGGTAGTTCGAGAACATGCCAAAGGTGCAGTTGCCGCGCACGACGGTGTTGGCGCCCGCAAAGCTCTCCATCAGCACGGCGGTGATTTCCAACTGCCCGGCTGACGACTGCCGGTCGCCGCGTTTGCCCGCCAGTTGGTCGATATCGTCGATGGTGCCGAAACCTATGACTGAGGGGTCAATGATCGTGTTGATAAAAGCCTTGGCGTTCTGGCCCGACTTGCCCTGATAGCTGTCGATATTGTCGGTGCTCAGGTTCTGATAGCGGAAGGGATAAGCCGCGTTCTGGCAATAGTCGTTGATCAGCCCGGCCATCATCTGGATCAGAGTGGTTTTACCGGTGCCCGGTTTGCCGTCGCCCATGAAGGTAAAGATGAACCCGCCAAGCTCAGCAAACGGGTTCAGGCGTCGGTCGAAGTCGTAGGCCATCACCATCTTGGCCAGTTTCATCGCCTGATACTTGGCGATATGGTTGCCCACCACCTCGTTCGGTTTCTTGAACGTCATGGTTAGCGTGGTGGATTTGGCTTTGGACGCAGGTTCGAACCCCCGGATTGTCAGGTCATCCGCTTCGATATGCCAGGCGGCATTCTGGAACGGTGCCAGATGGCCTGCGGACTGGGCGCGTAGAGCGACCTTTTCCATCAATTGCTCGGCATAGGCGCTGGTGGCTGCGATCAGGTGGGCATCATCGGGGGCGTGTTTGGCAAGGGTCTGGTCCAACTCCCACAGCGCGCCGTGCAAGGCGAGTTGGCCGTTGTCGGTCAGGACCTCTTCGATCTCACCGATATCGACAGTGGTCTCTCCCAGATGCGAGGACATCAAGTACGCCAGCGCATTGCCGAAGGTGTGCGAGGTGATCAGAGCCTCGGCAGTCAGCAGTTCCGAGAATTCGGTCTTCCGCGCGGCGGGCAAATCGCCCGCAAGGTTCGCGCGTTTCAAGTCTGCCAACGGTGTCTGTTCGGCGTAGGCCTCGCTCACCGCCAGAGCGATGGCAACCGCACGGCGGATTGCCTGCTGCGTTGTGGCCTGCGGTGGCGAGACCAGCGCATCGCCATCATCCGAGGCCTCGATCCGTTCGACCAAATGCACCCCGTCTGCGCGCACTGTGCGCCGTGTCACCAAACCCGGCGTGGTGGACCGAAACCTCCGTCCGGTCGACACCCCCGGCGACCGTTCCGTCGACGTCTCCACCGCCTTGGCAATCCGCGGCGCGTGTTCGAACCCATTCAGCAAGGCGGTCGCTGCCGGGTAATGCTTGCGAATATCCGCCTCGCGCAATTCCATCTGATCTGACGTCAAACTCATCTTAAAAACCGCCCTTGATTCATCTTTTTCAAAAATACTCTCGCCGAAGGCGAAACTAATACCTCAACACCTGCCCTGACTTGCTGACCACGAACTTGCGCACATCGGCAAACCCTGGAGGGTTACGCTCGGCCAGCACCTGAAACGGACGCTGGGGCAAGATGATCGACCGTTGGGTGCGTGTGGCCCCGGTTTCGGCCCCTTGCGCGCCGAATGGGTCGAGAGCAAAGACCTCACGTTCGACGGTGGAAAACCAACCGGCGCGTTCTTCGATCACATCTTCGCTTTCCAGCTCTTCCGTGGTCCAGGCCAGCGCCCAATCCTGACCTTGCGGAGATTGCGCATCCTCCAGCACCTGCCGCAGGGGGCCGGATTGTTCGGTATAGGCCGAGGAATACATTGGCCCCACATGAATGCGGCGCAGGTGTTTGGGGTGCAGGTCGTCGAAATCCTGATCGAAGCCATTGGCAATGGTCACCAGTTTCAACCCGCCCAGAGACTGCGCCATCAGATGCGCCTGCACTTCGGGCCAGCGGCGTTGGTCTTTGGGAAGGGCGGTTTTGCCGCTGTCCTCCAGTTGCATCAGGTAGATCACTGGCAGGTTGATCTGGCTGTCATAGACCGCCCAGTGGATCATGAACTTCCGCCGATCGCCCTCATTCCCGATCCAGTGGCACTCGGGATCGTTGCGGGCCCAGAACAGCTCTCCCTTCAACAACTCCTCGTAATAGAGCCTTTGGGACAATGCGAATTGCAGCTTGGTGGGGATTTCCTGATCGCCGATGATCGTTCGCACCATATCGGTTTTCAGATCATCCTCGGATGGCATATTCGCCAGATGCACCTGCGCCTGCTGCGCGTCATTGGCCATGGTCAGCAGCTCAGCCGCCACCGGAAAACCGCTGTCACGCTTGTCCATCGCAAGGCTGCCAAAAAACCGTCCCGTATCGCGACCGACCAGCAGATACTTCATGGAAAGCGCGCGGAAGGTGTAGAGCAGCCCCGAGAGGTAGCGCGACACGATCCGCACCTCTTGCTTGCTGATTGCGCCCTCCGCCTCCATCGTCGCGGCCACGCGCAGGAGGTGGACGGTGATGACTTCGAATTTGCGGAAATAGCGGCGTGAGGCGAAGGTGTCGGTCAGGCCGACATGGTCTTGGGTGGGGTTGGTATCGGTCATCTTGGGGCGTCCAAGTCCTTCCCGTTTTTGTCGATATGAAACCACCATCTAAAGAGAGGCGAACCGACACTATGCAGTACTACTTGAGGGTTGATCCCAACCGAGTGCTGAAAACGCCGCCCCCTTTCGCTGCCCCAACTCAACCAACACAGAAGTCGCATTAAGCAAGCCGCAATTACTGCCATAAGCAATACCTGTAGCACTTCAGGATAAGTCGGCTTCTGATCTATGAAACCAAATTTTTCCAAGAATCTCGGCACCTCCAAGGGACCAAGACTAACTGCTAGTAATAGAAATTGTTGGTGAGCGAAACGCACTTAACCACCATACAAATTCTTATCATGCTTCTCGACAATCGACGCGAACCGGCGGGCAAAGCGTTCATCTGCCTTGGCCTTTTTCTCCAGCACGTCGCGGGCAAAGACCATGTGGTCCTCATGCGCCTCAAGCATGTCGGCCATTTTCTGATTGGTCGCGGTGCCGATGGCGGCCATGGCGGTCTGCGCCTCTTGGTCCGTCTGCACACCGATCTCGTTGATGCGGTGGGCCACGTCCTGCTGCTGTGCAGTTTTCAGCGATTTGGTCAGGGCGTCATACAGCACCACGCGTTGTTGCGTGTCTGTCTGCAGCTTGTTGATCAGCACCATCTGCGTCGCTGCCTGGTTCTGGAGTGAATCGACCCAAGTTTTACCCTTTTCGATGTACCGCTCCAACGTCTGAGACTTGGCCAGCTTGACCTGCTCTTCCTGAACCTTGGCGTTGTATTGCTTGTTCAGCTCGGCCAGTTCAGTTTCCAGCTGAGTCCGCGCGGCGGCATCCTGTTCGACGCTGATCTTGTTTTCCAGCGTGATGATCGCCGGGTCCATGCCCTGAATCTCTGCCCGCAAAGCCTCCAGTTCGGCCACGGTCGCCTCGCGGTCGTCCAGCGTGACGGTCAGGTTGTCCTCGACCTTGACGCGCTGTTCTTCCAGCACGGCCAACTGCCCTTCAAGCAGTTTGACGATCACATCCGATTTAGCGATCAGGTCCTGTAGCTTGTCGTCGATATTGGCGGTGCGCATGCGTTCCTGCCGCATGGACTCGGATTTGGCCTTGGCGAAGATGCCGACGAACGACTCCCACCCGGTTTTCGAACGCATTTCGTCGAAATCCTTAGAAAACGCGTTGGTCACGTCGTCGAGCCCCATGATCAGCTCAGCGATGTTGGCGTTCATCACCTCGGTATGGGCGTGCACATCTTCCAAAGTGGCATTTTCAATGTCGATATCTGCCTCTGCGGTTCCGATCTTGGCACGCGCCGCTTCGATCCGTGAGGTCAAGCCTTCAATCTGCGACTGGCTTTCGCGGACTTTCTGTTGCGTCTCTTGAATCAATGCTTCGAATTGCTGGTTCGACATCTGCTATCCCTATTCTTCTTATCATCCAATGACATAGGGAATGTTATGGCAATTTACATCCCCTTGGGTCTCCAAATCACCAAGACTGTGACAAACTCGACGCTAAAAAGATAGACGCAGAGACAAGGCCGAGACACATTGCCCGCTGGTTTTCAGAAGGGAAAATAGAAGCTCTTGGATTTCTTAAGTTGAAGCTGCCGATGGCAAGCTCAGTAGTTCGAATACCGGAAATTGACCACAGCATCATCTTGAATAGCGCAATGGGCTTTTATGTGGCTCCGCGCGTCATTGCTGTCCTTTGAGCGCGCGACCTCCAAATCAATCAGATCGATGCCATCAGAATTCGTCGTATAGGAAAGCGTCCGCTCAAAATCGACGGCATAGTAGCCTTGATTGCTCATGGCGGTGTGGGTCCGATGCATACAGAGCCCGATCGCATTCTCCTCCGGCGAAACATGCGGGTGCTTCTGGTATTTTGATCCGTGCTTGTGATGGTGTTTGGCGATCGACGCTCCCAGCACACCCAACGCGACCCCAGCGATAAGCGCTCCTGTATCGTTGGCACGGGTTGGTGTCGCGGTCAGTGTGGTCGATGCAACAACGGCACAGACTATAGCGGCAATAACGGATTTCATTCGCATCTATTTCGTCTCCCTCTGAAGGCAGTGAACAAAATTCAGTTCATTGAAGTGTTCCAGAAGAGACTAGCCTGACGACCTAAACTATTGCCAGATTTTCGTGAAAACGTGTTGCCCACCATGTCCGTGTTGCGATGGATACAACTTCGCCCCGCGCCTGGAGGAACGCGGGGCGTGTGGTGCGACAATCCAGAGAGGCGGGACTGTCGCTAAGTGATCAACAGCCTCAGTTCACGGCTTTGGCGTCAACCACGTCCTTTTCAATGGCCTTGCCAGACGAAATTTCGATCCGGCGCGGCTTCAGGGCTTCTGGCACTTCGCGCTTCAGATCGATGTTCAGCATGCCGTTCTCATGGCTCGCGCCGGTAACGCGAACGTGGTCGGCCAGAGCAAAGCGGCGCTCGAACGCGCGGGTGGCGATGCCACGGTGCAGGTAGCTGCGCTCTTTTTCGTCCGAAGCTTTCTTGCCGGAAACCACCAGAGAATTTTCCTTTACCTCAACCGACAGATCGGCCTCGGAAAACCCTGCAACAGCGACCGAAATGCGGTAGGTATCAGCATCGGTCTTTTCGATGTTGTAAGGGGGATAGCTGGGCTGAGCCACGTCATTGGTCAAAACCCGGTCCATCATGTCTGCAATCTGGTCGAAACCGATGGTTGCGCGGTGAAGTGGTGCGAAGTCAAATGTACGCATGTCGTATCCTCATCTTTGAGCGATTCACGAAATTGCCCTCCGAAATGGACGGGCGGTGATTTATGCCGGACCCCAGCTTTGGCGATCCAGTAAAACTCAGATGGGAAGTAAAAGGACTGGGTTCAAGACCCGCCCGCGCTGAGGAATTTAGCACCCGAACTGGACTTGGCTGAACCCGGCTGCAATCTGCGGATTGTTGCCGTGGGTCGGGGCGCGTCACGACGCAATATCGCCTTGAGTTCCGAGACAATCCCCGACAGCTCCATCCCGTAGCCGATCTTGCGTTGACCATCCGATGCGCCCGCCGAAACAACTGACAGGATCTGCCAACGCGGGCCTTTTTTTGCTAAAATAGCGGAGCCCGACGAACCGAATGTAATATCGCAATCAAAGCTGATCAGCCCCTGCCCGCGTTGCAGGATGCGGCAAGAGCGTTGGCGCGTGATCGCCTCGGCCCGACCGCGACCATACGAGGCGACGCTGATTTCGCTGTCGCTGACGCGGCCGCTGTGCAGGGCGAACGGATCAGCAATCGAATAGGGAATCGGCTCTTCCAGCCGCATTAGAGCCACATCAATTCGAACACGTGACGCCGATACCGGCGCATTGGCAACAAAATCGGGATGGGTCGCAATCTGGATGACCTCGCGATCCGCAAGCGCCTGACCGTCGCTCAAACCGGCGCGAAAGGTCAATTCACCGGGGGCATAGGGTTTTCCGGTGGCCTTGCTCACAGCGCAATGCGCCGCTGTCAGCACGATGTCCTTTGCGATCAAAGTACCGGTGCAAAAGCCCTGTTCGCCGATATCCAGACGTCCGACCGCCTCCCACCCATACAGATCATCGCGATCCGTCAGTCGGCGCTTGCTGCTGGTCTGGGCCTGCGCGGCAGTTACGAGAATAGAAACAAGCAAGGTGATACTTAGAAAAACACGCATCATGGCTTAAGGAACTTTGCTCCGAGGTTTTTGGTGTTGTTGTCCAATGTGGCGTTCATACCCCGCCCCTGCGAAAGCTCGGCCCGCAACAATTCCAGCGATTCATCCAAGGCGGTGCCCAGCGCAACGCGTTGACCCTGCAATTCGGCCTTCGCTGCAACGACCGACACAATGCGTGGCCGCTCGCCGTCAAACGAAAAGATCGGCGCGCCGGATGCCCCAAAATCCACGTTGCAGGACATAACCAGAATTCCAGCCTGTCGCCCAATGACGGAACAGACTTCCTGCAGTGCTGGCGCTTCGGCGCGGTCATGCGCGTACGAGACAACCCCCACCTCTTGACCGCGGGCAGGACGACGTCCGGTTTCGAAAGGAATGACCGAGGTGTTGCGGATCGGCTGCCACAGCTCGATCAGCGCAATATCATGACGCACCCGCGTTGCAGAAACATTGCCTTCATACACATAGTCGGGGTGAACCACTGTTCGACGCGCCGGGCGATAAGCCGAGGCGGAACCGAGGCGCCAACCGGCCAGAAACTCGATCCGGGCCGGATTAATTCGCTGTTTCGTGGTTTTGTCGTACAGACAATGCGCAGCCGTCAGTACCAGAGTCGGAGATATCAGCGATCCGGTACAAAACCCGGTGCCGTCGATATCCAGCCGACCAACTGCCATCCACTCGCGCCCAGCATCGGTGGTTTCCAGGCTCCTAAGCCCAGTATCCTGCGCCTGTCCTGCCAAGGGCAGCAAGCTGAAGACAATAGCCGTGATCCAGTTGCGCACGCGGGTCTCCGGTCATGAGGTCCGACCAAGATTCGTATGCCGTTGGTGCGGCGAAAATAGGGCAATTGCCCCTTGGATGAAATTCAACCGGACCTGATGCGCGGGTGCAGCAATCGATCAGCGCAGATGGGGTACCCCAGCCATGCCGTCGCGCAATGCGCGCGGTTCCGGCCCTCCGGTGGCCCAGTCCAGCAGCTCGACTGTGTGGACAACGGGCGTGTCAGTCCCAGAGCCGATCTGCATCATGCATCCGATGTTACCTGCCGCGATAACATCAGGGTTCCTAGCCTCAAGCGTGCGCACTTTTCGTTGTTTCAACTGACCCGAAATCTCAGGCTGCATCAGGTTGTAGGTTCCTGCACTGCCACAGCACAAATGACTATCTTTAGGCTCTAACACTGTGAATCCAGCAGATTTCAGCAGGTTCTTGGGATATGAGGTAACCTTTTGCCCATGTTGCAATGAACACGCCGCGTGGTAGGCAACAACCAGTTCTTTCTTGTCGCTGTCCGGCATCTCCAGCTGCACCAAAAGCTCACTGATATCCATCGCCATGGCGGATACACGCCCCGCATCCACCGCCAGCGGATCACTGCGGAACATGTGCCCATAATCTTTGACCGTGGTACCACACCCCGAGGTGTTGATCACGATCGCATCCAGACCATCACCATCCATTTCGCGTGTCCAGGCCCGGATATTGGCTGCAGCAGACGCATGGCTTTCACCGGTTTTACCCATGTGATGGGTTAATGCGCCACAACAGCTGGCACCTTCGGCGACAACGACCTCGCAGCCCAATCGGGTCAGCAGGCGAATCGTCGCGTCGTTGATGTCAGTGTTGAGCGCTTTTTGCGCACAGCCCGTCATCAGGGCGACGCGCTTTTTCTTAGCGCCTTTTGCTGCAAAGCTCTGAGGGTCATCATTGCGACTAACTGGCGGAATATATCTCGGCGCCATGTCCAGCATCGCCTTCAGCCGGGCATCCGGCATCAGAAACCGGAACGGACGACCCAGCTTTGCCCCGATCAGAGCCCAGCGAAAGCGTGTCGGATAGGGCAGAATTCTGGCCAATATCCAGCGCAGAGCCTGATCCGAGAACGGGCGCTTGTAGTTGTCTTCGATATATTCCCGTGCGTGGTCCACGAGGTGCATGTAATGCACGCCCGAGGGGCACGTGGTCATGCAGGCGAGGCAGGATAGGCAGCGATCGATATGCTTGACAGTCTTTTCGTCCGGAACACGCTCATTCTCCAACATGTCCTTGATCAGATAGATGCGCCCGCGAGGGCTGTCCAACTCATCGCCTAGCACCTGATAAGTCGGGCAGGTTGCTGTACAGAAACCACAGTGAACACAATTTCGGAGTATCTCGTTGGATCGCTGAATCGCTGGGTCTTGCAACTGCTTTTCGGTAAATTTCGTCTGCATCGCCTACCCCATCAGACCCGGATTGAACACGTTCCGAGGGTCAAATCTCTTCCGAATTGCCTTTGTTAGAGCCTGAATCTGCGTGCTCTCTGGTTGGAATCGCCCAAATTCAACGATGGTGTCAGCCTCTGCACGTACCAGCGTTGCATGTCCTTCAAAGTGACCCAGTCGTGCACGCAGATTGGTGCCCTTTGGCACCAATACCCAGATCAAGCCCCCACCCCAGTCAAATAGGGTTCGATCCGCGTCGATCCGTTCTGCAAGGCTGGCTGCATCGCCGGGTTTCACCGATAAGCGCCAGACATCACCTTCCAGATCCTGATATGCACGCAGATCACGCAGATCGACCCAGCGGTTCCTCGAATTCTCTAACTCGGTGCATTCGCCCCCAAGGATTTCGCGCAATCGACCTACCCTATAGGCAACAGAGTCGGCAAATCCTTCGATCCGCAACAGCGCCTGCCCATCCAGTGGATCATAGGCTGCGCTGCTCACCTCGAAGGGGGATTTCAGGGCAGTGGACATGAGATCAACTGCGGTTCCTACATCAGCGGCCCCGACTGCCAGAGTGGTCTCGATCTCAGGTCTAGGCAGCACTTTCAGCGAGACCTCTGACAGCACCCCTAGCGTGCCCCAGGAACCTGCCATGAGCTTGACCAGATCGTAACCGGTGACATTCTTCATCACCCGCCCGCCATTCTTGATTACCTGCCCCAACCCGTCGACATAACGTACGCCCAACAGGAAATCCCGGCACGCGCCAGCCTGAATTCGACGCGGCCCCGAGATGTTGGCCGCGACAACACCGCCGATTGTCGGTTCCCCCGTGGTGCCCAGCAAACCGCGATGATCCATCGGCTCGAACGCCAGTTGCTGGCCCTCGGCCTCCAAAGCCGCTTCGATCTCAGTCACTGGAGTCCCGGCATGCGCGACCAGAGTCAATGCGCCCGGCTCATACTGTGTAATTCCGTGCAGTCCCGATAGGTTCAGCACAGGCTCGGGCCCATCAAGGCCGCGCGTGCCGCCTCCGGCAATACGCACTGGGCCATCCAGGCCGGCAACGATGTCCGCAAGTTCAGCCTCGGTTTCAGGTGTCATGGCACTTCATCTTTTCGCAAATACTCTGGGTATTGATGGGGAAGGCTCATCTATTCCGCGGCCATCCTGCGCGTGGCAGACGCCTTTAGCGGAAACACCTTGGCTGGGTTCAACAGCCAATTCGGGTCAAACACATCTTTCACCGCCATCTGCGCCTCAAGATCCTGTGGTTCATATTGGTGTGTCATCAGATCACGCTTTTCGATGCCGACCCCATGCTCACCAGTCAGGCAGCCCCCCGCATCAACGCAAAGCTTCAGGATGTCCGCCCCGAACGCTTCACATTTCTCAAGATCGCCGGGTTTGTTGGCGTCAAACAGGATCAAGGGGTGCATGTTGCCGTCACCGGCATGGAACACATTGCCGACTGGCAGGCCATAATCTTTGCTCAGCTCCCCGATCCGGCGCAGGACGAAGGGTAGCGATGAGACCGGGATCGTCCCATCCAGACACATATAATCGTTGATTTGCCCCATCGCGCCGAAGGCCGATTTCCGCCCCAGCCAGATACGGGCGCTTTCATCAGCCGATTGGCTTTCTCGCAGCTCAACCGGATTATGCCGCTTGGCGATCTCGATAATCTTCGACAACTGGCTATCGATCTCTGCCTCTGATCCTTCAACTTCGACGATCAGCAACGCCTCGCAATCAGGATAACCCGCTTGGGCGAAATTCTCGCAGGCTCGAATACAAAGGCGGTCCATGAACTCGATCGCGACAGGCAATATGCCCGATTTGATTATGTCAGAGACGCATTGACCGGCTACTTCATTATCGTCAAAGCCCATCAGAACGGGACGCGCGCCCTCAGGTTTGCGCAGGATGCGCAACGTTGCTTCAGTTACGACACCCAATTGCCCTTCGGATCCGCAGATAACACCCAACAGGTCCAACCCGCCTGCATCCAGATAGGCACCTCCAATTTCGACCACGCTGCCATCCATCATGACCATAGTCACACCCATCAGATTGTTGGTCGTCACCCCGTATTTCAGGCAATGCGCGCCGCCGGAATTCATCGCGATATTCCCGGCAATGGCGCAGGCAAGCTGGGATGAGGGATCGGGGGCGTAAAAGAAATCCTCTTCTTCAACGGCACCGGTTACACTCAGGTTGGTTCGGCCGGATTGCACTTTGATAAACCTGTTGTCGTAATCGATTTCCAGAACTTCGTTCATCCGTGCAACGCCTAGAATCACACAATCTGCCGTCGGCAGGGCACCACCCGCCAATGACGTGCCCGCGCCGCGCGGTACAACCGGCACACCCAGTTTATGGCAAATGCGCAAGACATCGGAAACCTGCTGCGTGGTCGAAGGCAGTACAGCCAGCATTGGCGGGCATTTATAGGCGGTCAGCGCATCACATTCATAAGCCCTGGTCTCGGCCTCTTCATGGATAACAGCATCCTTCGGCAGCACTTGCTGTAGTCGCGCAACCAATGCCTCCTTGCGTGCTAAGACATCCGGATTTGGCTTGGGCATTTCCATCGCTGATCCTCCATTTGGTAAAATTATATTACCAATTTTATCGACTGGCAAGTTACCGAATCCAACAATAGTGTCGCGGCATGACCTGGATCGACCGCACATTACTGTTTTCCTCGCTGGACTATGCTGCCGTTTTGCTGTTGTTCGCGACATGGCTAGGGATTGGATGGAGGATCGAAAATCCGTCCTCTCAGAAACCGTCGGTTTCATTGATGATGGATGATTTCCGCAAGGTCTGGATGCGTGAAATGGTGACGCGCCAGCCGCGTGTGTTCGATGCACAAGTGATCTCGGCCATGCGCCAGGGCAGCACGTTCTTCGCTTCGACAATCATGATTGCAATAGGCGGCGGCTTGGCATTGCTTGGCAATACCGAACGCCTTGCTGGGGTTGCTGAAGATCTTGCCATCGGCCGTGCGCCTGCCATGGTTTGGGAAATCAAGATACTGATTATTCTGCTTTTTCTGTCGAACGCTTTTCTGAAATTTGTCTGGTCGCATCGCCTGTTTGGGTATTGCGCAATTCTGATGGCCGCTGTTCCAAATGATCCCGATGATCCACAGGCCTATCCACGCGCCACACAATCTGCTGATATCTGCATCACGGCGGCTCGTAGTTTCAATCGCGCGTTGCGGGCGACATATTTTGCGTTGGCTTCAATCGCACGGATACTTGGACCGGTAGCCCTGATCCTAAGCTCAATCGCCACATTCGGTGTGCTCTATCGTCGCGAATTCGCCTCGCATTCACGCACCGTAATCATGACTGCGCCACCAAACACAGAGTCGTGATCGCGATGCGATGCGCGAGCGCATAGTTTGACCCCATGCGATATCTGATTCTCAGCGCCTTACTGGCCAGCCCCGCATTCGCCGACCCTCCGATGGTCGAACAGGTTTCAGCCCAATCAAATGGGGATACCTGGCGGTTCGACGTCACGATCCGCCACTCCGACACCGGATGGGATGACTATGCCGATGGCTGGCGTGTTCTGGATATGCAGGGGAACGAGCTGGGGATGCGTGTGCTGCATCACCCTCATGTCGATGAGCAGCCCTTTACACGTTCACTTGGCGGGGTGGTGATTCCGGACGGGACCACGCAGGTGCAAATTCAGGCGCGCGACAATGTCGGTGGTTGGAGCGAAGACACGACCGTGGTCGATCTGAACTGACCCTCAGAACACCCCGAGGCTGAGACCTGCGGCCAAGGCCGCTCCAACCTCACGACAGTTTTCAAGTTGTTCTTCAGGAATGATCTTTTCGGCCAAGATCGCTTTGGGTGTTTGCGCATGAGTGCAGATGATCAGGGGCGGTTGCACCTCTTTCAACCGCCACCCCGTTGCGATCCGAGCCATCTGGCGCGCGGCATTTTCGCCATCTGATCCGGCGCAGACCATCTGCGCATAGGGTCGACCTTCGATCCTCCCCAGCACAGGATAATAACAGCGGTCGAAAAACTCTTTCATCAGACCCGAAATCGCGGCCAGGTTCTCGGGCGCGCAGAAGATATAGCCATCGGAGGCCAGCAAGTCGTTCGGCCCGGCCTGATCGGCGGCTTTCAGGATGGTGTTCGCTTCATCCCGCGCCGCTTCGGCTGCGGCTTCAGCCATTTGCCGGGTGCCGCCGGTGCGCGAATGGTAGACGATCAATAGCTGCGCCATGTCAGACCCGGTGATAAGGGCCGCCTGAAAGGATGGTCGCGGCCCGGTAAAGTTGCTCGGCCAGCATCACACGGACCAACATATGGGGCCAGACCATTGACCCAAAGGATAGGGAAAAATCAGCCTCCGCCCGCAGATTTGGGTCTATTCCGTCCGCTCCGCCGATGATCAGCGCCAGATCCTGTCGGCCCGCGTCGCGCCATCCACCCAGCTTTTTTGCAAATTCAGGCGAGGACAACACCCGTCCGCGCTCATCTAGCGTACAGATCACCACACCCTTGGGCAGCGCCTTGCGCAGCAGGGCCGCCTCGGCCCCCATGCCTGCGTTTTTCTTGTCTTCGACCTCGATCACCTTCGCAGGACCAAGGCCCAGCGCGCGGCCGGTCCTGTCAAATCGGGTCAGGTAGTCGTCAAGCAGGGATTTCTCCGGTCCGGCGCGCAATCGCCCGACCGCAACGATGCTGATACGCATGTCTCTCTCGCCTCCGACCCCTCAATACAGGCCGGGATAGCGCCTCAATTCGCCGAGGCGCTGCCGCCCTGAGGCAGCCACATCTTTTCCAGCTGATAGAATTCACGCACTTCGGGGCGGAAGATATGAACGACCACGTCGCCCGTATCGATCAGCACCCAGTCGCCGGCATCCTTGCCTTCGACCTTCGAGGTGAAACCGAATTCCTGCTTGATGCGATCCGTCAGCTTTTCCGCCATGGCCGAGACCTGGCGGGTCGACCGACCTGAGGCAATCACCATGTGATCCGCAACAGAAGACTTACCTTGCAGGTTGATCTGCACGACGTCTTCGGCCTTGTCATCGGAAAGTGAGGAAAGGATACGTTCAAGCAGCTTGTCGCTGATTGACTGAGAGTGGGCCATTACACCGGCCCCATCATCGGCGGGCAAACCCGCCTGTGTATGTAGAGACAGGACATAGTCCTCCTTTGCTGCGCGCCGCCAAACCCCGGCGCCGGGGTACTAATAAGGTAACAAGGGGATTGCAACATTTCAATGAAAGGGCCGACGCTGCGCCCCACATCCAGTCACTCTTTGGCGAGATGTTGCACCTCGGCGTCGGCCTCCAGGCCGCCCAATACGCGGATTTCACGCTGCGGGAACGGAAGCGAGATGTCTTCGACCTTGAACGCATCCCACAGCGCCAGGAAGACATTGCCTCGAATGTTTGTCAGACCCTTGTTCGGATCACTGATCCAGAAGCGCAACACATAGTCCACGCTGCTGTCACCGAAACCAGTGATATGGCAGACAGGTTCATGTTTGCCTCCACTCAGCACTCGACCGACCGTCTTGACGGCACGGATCGCTGTCGCGCGGACTTTGTGCGGGTCGTCGTCGTAGCTGGTGCCGAAATCAAGATCCAACCGCACGAAACGGTCGGAATGCGACCAGTTTACAACCTGATTGGTAATCAGATCTTCGTTTGGAATCAGATATTCCCGACCATCCCGCGTAACCACCGAGACATAGCGCGCGCCCAGCGCGTTAATCCAACCAAATGTGTCGCCCAGTGAAATCACGTCGCCCGGTTTGATCGACCGGTCCATCAGGATGATAATGCCCGAGATCAGGTTCGAAACCACTTTTTGCAGGCCAAACCCGATCCCGACGCCAATGGCCCCGGACAGCAACGCTATGCCAGTCAGATCAAACCCGAGGGTGCGGATCGCCGCCATGAACACCGCCCCGTAGAGCAGCACCTGAATACCCTTGGCCAGAAGAACCTGCATCGATGGGGTTATGTCTTGATTGTTCGTAAGGCCGCGCTCAGCCGCACGTGTGCCGACACGCGCCAAAGTCAGCAGGACGCCAATCAGCAGTACAGCCTTGATGATGCCCAGCGCCGAGATATGAAGATCACCGATAGAAATGGCGACGCCGTCTAGGAAACCGGCTACATCATCCGTCAGGTTCAACGCAATCAGCGTAGCATAGACCCACATAGACCATTTAAATATTTGTCGCAGCGTTCGGTTTCTCACCAATCGCGAAACCAACGCGATGGCCAGCCATGCAACAGCCAGTGTTGCGAAGACACCAAGTATATAGCTCCGCGACGGCCATGTGACCTGTTGCATCACCAGATAAAGCCCACCAGACAGCAACACAAAATACACCAATGTCAGACGGCGCATCAGTTGTATCAATATCCGCAAGCGCCATTTCGGCCATCCCACCCGGGCCCTCGCCCAGGTTTCCCATCGGCCCTGCGTCAGCAGTTTCAGTAAAAATGAAATTGCCCAGAGGAATAGGATGATGATGAGTTGATACTGCCGCCATCCCGGGGTGACGATCAACTCGACCAGACCTTCAATTTGCGAGGAAAACGCCGCCGTCATGTTGGCGTAAAGCTCCGAGAGCGTCTCCGGTAGTAAATCCTGGTTCATTCACCTCTCCTGCAGGTCAGCTTGGACAGCGATGCTGGATGATGCAAGCCCGCAGTGAGACGGTTGGGATTGAACCTTGATTGACACGAATGCCCGTTATATCTGGTGCGTATGAGACTCAATGTGGCCCAAGAACAGAATCTGGAAGATCGCGCGCGTCTGCGTGAACGGTTCTTTGGGGCTGCCCGCACGGTCTTGGCCCGCCTATCGGCGGCCTAAGCCAACTCGCCAGCTATTTCTCATTTCATACGGGAGAGGACCGATGTCCCCCAAAACACTCTATGACAAGATCTGGGATGCCCATGTCGCCCACGAGGCCGATGATGGCACCTGCCTGCTGTATATCGACCGCCATCTGGTTCACGAAGTGACCAGCCCACAGGCGTTCGAAGGCCTGCGCATGGCGGGCCGCAAGGTGCGCGCGCCAGAAAAAACCATCGCCGTGCCGGATCACAACGTTCCGACCACGCCGGACCGTGTGAATGGTATCGAAAACCCGGAATCACGCATTCAGGTCGAGGCACTGGACAAGAACGCCAAGGATTTCGGCATTCACTATTACCCTGTGCACGACGTCCGTCAGGGCATTGTGCATATCGTCGGCCCCGAACAGGGCTGGACCCTGCCCGGCATGACCGTTGTTTGCGGCGACAGCCACACGGCGACTCATGGTGCATTCGGCGCTCTGGCCCACGGCATCGGCACGTCCGAGGTTGAACACGTTCTGGCCACCCAGACTCTGATCCAGAAGAAGTCCAAGAATATGAAGGTCGAAATCACCGGCAAACTGCAGCCGGGTGTGACCGCCAAAGATATCACTCTGGCTGTGATCGGCGAGACCGGTACTGCTGGCGGCACAGGTTATGTCATCGAGTATTGCGGCGAAGCGATCCGCGATCTTTCGATGGAAGGGCGCATGACCGTCTGTAACATGGCCATCGAAGGCGGTGCCCGCGCTGGCCTGATCGCACCGGATGAGACCACCTTTGAATATGTCAAAGGCCGCCCGCATGCCCCCAAAGGCGCGCAGTGGGAAGCCGCGATGGACTGGTGGAAGACGCTTTACACCGACGAAGATGCGCATTTCGATAAAGTCATCACGCTGCGTGGTGAAGATATCGCGCCAGTCGTCACTTGGGGCACCAGTCCCGAAGATGTGCTGCCGATCACCGCATCCGTACCACATCCCGAAGATTTCGAAGGCGGTAAAGTCGACGCGGCCCGCCGTTCGATCGAGTATATGGGCTTGGAAGCCGGTCAAAAGCTGAGCGATGTTGAAATCGACACCGTTTTCATCGGCTCTTGCACCAACGGTCGGATCGAAGACCTGCGCGCTGCGGCGGAAATCCTGAAAGGCAAGAAGATCAAGGACGGCATGCGCGCCATGGTCGTACCGGGTTCGGGTTTGGTGCGTGCACAGGCCGAAGAAGAAGGTTTGGCCGAGATCTTCAAAGATGCCGGTTTCGAGTGGCGTCTCGCGGGCTGTTCAATGTGTCTGGCGATGAACCCCGACCAGCTGCAACCGGGCGAGCGCTGTGCCGCGACTTCGAACCGCAACTTCGAAGGCCGTCAGGGTCGAGGTGGGCGTACCCATCTGCTGAGCCCCGCAATGGCTGCCGCTGCGGCAATCACAGGACGGCTGACAGACGTCCGTGAATTGATGTAAGAGTCTCTCATATCTAGATATTTGATGGAGAGACTAACATGAGTGATTGGGTCAAATGGCTACTGCTTGGACTTTTGTCCATAGCATTCGGGGTGTTCGTATTGGGCGCGCCGGTCGTGGCATCCGTTGCCGTAACAGTAGTAACCGGTGTGTTGCTGTTGATTGCGGGCGGAATGCAGATCGTTGGTGGCTTCACGGTTGAAGGCACTGGCAACAAGATCCTGTCACTCATCATGGGTGCGGTCATGCTGTTTCTGGGCTGGTCCTTTCTGGATCACCCGCTGCAGGGCACGCTGACGCTGGCAACTGTGATGCTCATCCTGTTCATGGCAGGCGGCATCGCGCGGGTCATTCTGTCGTTCCAGATGAAAGGAACGCAGTTTTTCTGGCCCACGATGATCTCGGGCATCTTGTCGATCATCCTCGCCGGCATCATCTGGACCTATGTAGGCAAGGAACCGGCTGCTCTGCTGAGCATACTGGGGATCTTCCTGGGCATTGAGATGCTGTTCAACGGGTTCGGATTGGTCTTCATGGCGTTCTTCGTCAAGAACGCACCCAAGGACGAAACAACAGAAGCGAAAGAAGCTTAAACGCGGAGCACGGGCGCGGCCCTACCCCGCAGGAGTGTAGAAATGGAAAAGTTCGAAAAAGTCCACGGGGTGGCCGCCCCAATGCCACTGATCAATATCGACACCGATATGATCATTCCCAAAGTGCACCTGAAAACCATCAAACGCTCTGGCCTGGGTGTCGTGCTGTTTGATGAGATGCGCTATCACGATCATGGTGGCGAGAACGAAGATTTCGTTCTGAACAAACCCGCTTATCGCAACACCGAGATTCTGGTGGCCGGCGACAATTTCGGTTGCGGCTCGTCGCGGGAACATGCGCCATGGGCGATCAAGGATTTCGGTATCAAGGTGGTGATCTCGACCAGCTTCGCCGACATCTTTTTCAACAACTGCTTCAAGAACGGCATCCTGCCAATCGTAGTCGAAGAAGAGCATCACGCGATTCTCATGGATGACGCGCACAAGGGTGAAAACGCCCGCATGACCGTGCATCTGGAAGATCAGCAGATTACCACTTCGGATGGTATGGTCATCGAGTTCGACATTGACCCACACCGCAAGCACTGTCTGCTGAACGGTCTGGACGATATTGGCCTGACGATGGAAAAAGACCATCACATCGACAAGTTCGAAGATCATGCGAGTCAGGCCCGCCCCTGGGTATGATTCTGGGGACGAATCTGTTGATACTCAACCTAACAGGGTCGCAAGCGCGGCCCTGTTCGCATTCTTGGGGCAAAAACCCAGTGCACCACAACATGTAGGTATCAATTTGAGATACACGTCGGATTTGCGTCGAAATTGATGCAATCCCGCACCAGTTGCGCCATCATTTTGCCCGAAATTGCGTGTTATTTGCTCATTGGCTTGAGCGAAATACCGCTTATCGGCAAAGTTGGCACCCATGAGGTAGCCGCCAACGAACGAGCGGTGAGCACAAGTTGGACGATAAGTCGGCACAGAATCGACTACGCCGGTTTGAAAAAGGGTTCGGATTGTGATTGCACGCACAACGGGGGCGGCGATACGTGGATTATTGGTAGCACTTATGGTGCTTACCCCTGCGTTGTACCTGCCTACATCGACGTCGAATGGGACTGAGATTGTCGTCTTTCTGGCGATCCTTGCGTTTATCCTGACTTTCTCGGAATACAACTCGGCCTTTCCAAGCTTTATCGAATTTCGTGACGCACCACCTGTGAACAGGCTGCGCTTTGTCGGTTTGATGTCGATGGTTACCTTCCTGACGCTGATCTGCAAAAACGCCTATGCCCCCTCGGAACTTACTGGCCTGTTTTATTCAGTTGGCCTGATGGTCGCGAATGTGGTGGATTTCCCCTACTCCCCCGTTCGTCTTGTGGTTTTGATGCTGCCCGCCGACGCCAGCCAGCCCCTCGTAGATTTGGTGCGTATCTCCGCCAGCGTCGCTTATGTCGCGGCCTTGGTTACCATCGCCAGCTTTGCCTATGCAGTGAAGCTTCGGGGATGGCCAACAGGCAACGGCGCGTTCAACGTCTGGACCAATCTACCGCTGTTTGACCCAACCAAGGGTGGTGATGTGGTCACCCGTCTGCAGCGTGACGGGCGGCTCAACATCGCAATTGGGGCTTTGCTGCCTTTCCTGATTCCCGCCCTGATCAAACTGATGGCTGCTTTCATCACGCCGATCGCGCTCAGCAATCCGCAGACATTGATCTGGACCCTTTGCGCATGGGCATTCCTGCCTGCCAGCATGATCATGCGAGGCATGGCGACACTGCGCATTGCCGGCCTGATCGTTGAGAAGCGCCGCGCATACTCAACCTCCGAGTCAACTCAGATCGCATGATCCGACTGCTGGTTCTGTTGCTGTTGCCGTTTACGGCACAGGCAGAGACATTGCGCATCGCAAGTTTCAATACAGAACTCAGTCGCGAAGGTCCCGGCCTGTTGCTGCGTGATATTCGGCGGAACGACCCTCAGGTCGCTGCGGTGATCGAGGTGCTGATGACAACCCGTCCCGATATCGTCGCGCTGCAAGGCATCGATTGGGATTTAGACGGGCTTGCCCTTGCTGCGCTGGTCGAGGCGCTGAAAAGCAACGGCTTGGATTATCGATACAGTTACGCCGAGCAACCCAATTCCGGGATCGAAACCGCGTTGGATCTGGATGGGGACGGCGAGACGGGCGGTCCGGGCGATGCACAAGGCTGGGGGCGGTTCACCGGCCAGAATGGGCTGGCAGTGCTGTCCCGCTATCCTATCGCTACCGATCAAGTGCGGTCATTCACCCAGTTGCGGTGGCGCGATTTGCCGAATGCCCAGCTGCCAGCCGAGGATGGAGAGCCCTTCCCATCACCACAAGCGCAGGCTGTTCAGCGGCTGTCTTCTACATCGCATTGGGTCGTTCCGGTCGACTCCCCGGGTGGTCGCCTAGACCTGATGACGTTTCACGCCAGCCCGCCTGTCTTTGATGGACCTGAAGATCGGAACGGACTGCGCAACAGGGATGAAATTCGGCTCTGGTCGCTTTTGCTGAACGGTGATCTGGGTGAGAAACCTACGGGGCGTTTTGTCATCGCAGGTGATGCGAACCAGGATCCTTACAAAGGCGAGGGTCGCAAATCGGCAATCCGTGATCTTCTGGCCAATCCGCAACTGCAGGATCCGATGCCTGTTGACCCTGCGGGGTCAACTTCAACAGTTTTGTGGAAGGGCGTTGGCGAGATGAGAGTGGATTATGTCCTACCTTCGGCGGATTGGCGTGTGCACGATGCGGGCATTTACTGGCCGGAACCCACATCCCGTGACGCGGCCGTCGCCGCAAGCCGTCACCGGCTTGTCTGGGTCGATCTATTCGACGAATAGGCTTCGATCATGACCGTATGACTGTGCCGAATCGCTGGCGGGATTCATATTGCACAGGTTCAGACACGGCGTTCCTCAACGCGTCATTTAGGTCGGTCTGCGCGAATTCCGGGAGCAGAGCATCAAAGAGGCGTGTGTCCAGCCGGTGAGAAGTATTCCATAGATACCTCATCTCAAGCAAATGAGGCGCCATACGCCAGAACGGGCGGGCCAGATGCAAAGGCCACCATGCCATCTGTTTAAGGGTGAGTTCACGCCCCGCAACCTGCGAAAGCGCCAATGCCATTTCATTGCCGGTCAAGGTGTATCCAGCATAGGGGACATCGCAGAAACGCGGTAGCAGGCTGCGCATTTCTGCCAACTCCACAGCAGCGCGAGTTAAATCGGGCAGATAGGCCCAAGCATGCTCGATATCCGGATTGCCGGGATACGCAAAGCGCCCGCGCCGCAAGTGTTTGATGAGAATCTGATCGAACCAATTGCCAGAGGCCGTGGTGTCTATGAAATCACCTGCCCGCAACATGATGGTCCGAACCGACGAGGCACGATAAGCCTCTTCCATCTCGATCCGAATGCGTCCCAACGGATTTCGCGCAAGATGCGGTGTCCTGGTCGACCAGGGGCCGGGCGTATCCGCACCGAAAACATAAACGTTCCCCGGGACAATGACCGTCAAGTCACGCTCTGATGCAGCGGCGATTACCTGACGATGCAACTCTGGCACCTGCTCCGCCCAGTCGGGGTAAAGCGGGTTCCAGGCGTTCACGATGACGTCTACTCCATGTACCGCCGTGCGCAATTCCTCCCTGCGTCGATCAAACTTTTGCACAATCCATCCCGCATCCGAAAAAGCTCTTGCAGCGTTGCGTCCAAATCGACCGGTGGCCCCGAGAATAAGTACCGTTTGTGGCATTGATCCCTCCGTTCCGGATCAATCTATTCAATCACGATGTTTTGGAAATTGCGAAAAATCGCAGATTATGTATTCGTTTTTGAATGGCTAAAACACTCCAACTATCCGACTGGTCCTTAGTTCAAAGCTTTCTGGCGGTTGCCGAAACCGGCTCACTGTCCGCAGCCGCAAAGCAACTGGGTCGCAGCCAGCCGACGCTTGGTCGTCAGGTGCATGCGCTGGAAGAAGAATTGGGGGTCTCGCTGTTTGATCGTCACGCGCGTGGACTGACGCTCAGCGAGGTGGGGCAGCAAGTGCTGCCAATGGCGCAGCAGATGTACAGCGCAGTCAATGCCCTGGGGCTGACGGCAGCGGGTCAGGCGCAACAGCTGGAAGGGTCGGTCAGGATCACCGCTTCGGTATTTGTATCGCATCACCTGTTGCCGCCGATACTTGCCGCAATCCGTGAGGCAGAACCGGCGATTCAGCTTGATCTGGTCGCCTCGGATGCCAGCGAAAACTTGCTGTTCCGCGAAGCCGATATTGCCGTGCGCATGTATCGCCCCGAACAGGTCGACATCGTGGCAAAGCATATCGGTGAGGTTCCGCTGTGTTTCTGCGCCGCCCAAAGCTATCTGGATCGTGCGGGGCGACCAACAACGCCGACAGAGCTGATGCAGCACGACCTTGTGGGATTTGACACCAATGAAGACATTATCACCGCTATGCGGAACAAGGGCTGGCCTGCCAGCCGGGACAGCTTTGCCACGCGATGCGACAACCAGACTGCCTATTGGGAATTGATCCGCGCAGGGTGTGGGGTGGGCTTCAGCCAACTCAGCATCGCGCAGTCCGATCCTCTGGTCGAAGTGCTAGATATTGATGTCGAGATACCGGTGCTGCCGGTCTGGCTGGCTGCCCCTCAGGCGATGCGACAGACCCCGCGCATTCGCAGAGTCTGGGATTTGCTGGCCGACGGGTTGAAGGCCCGGCTTTAAAATCGCCTACAGCGCGCCGGTATAGGTGCCGCGCGCAGGATAGTTATTGGCCAAGGTGAATTTCAAACCGCCGACGATGTCCGACATCGGCGGTCGCGCAAAAGGCGTTGTCTGCTGCCAGACGTAATAGAGGGTCTGATCAGGTTTGATATAGAAATGTCCCGGCTCAGCGAACATCGCTGGCTCGGCGCTACCTTCACGAGCCACCGAGATGTTCAGACCCCAGACATCCCGCGCGTCGGCCATGGACAGGCCGTATCCTACGCGCAGCTTCGACACTCCGGCCTTCTCAACCGTCTCGGCCGCACGTTCGTCGGTATCCGTGGTGATCATGATCACCTCAATCCCCAGCTCGGCGAATTCATCCAGCGCAGCCTCGACCTCACCCATTTGGCGAACGCAGATCGGGCAATGCAGACCACGATACTGAATCACCAGCGTTCCGTTTTCACCAGTGTCGCGCTCAAGATCAAAGGTGCCATGGCTTACTGTTTCGATTTTTAGCGATGGGGCCGGATTTCCGGGTGTCAGCATGTGGTTTCCTCGTGATTTGATGGGTTCGTCTCATTGACCCGATGCGCCGCAAACGCTAGGGCCTGTGCGACAAAACGCAAGGAGACTGTCGATGTCCAACCCCTCGCTCCTCATCCTGCCCGGAGACGGAATTGGCCCGGAAGTTATGGCCGAAGTGCGCAAAATCATCGATTGGTTCGGCGCCAATCGCGGTCTTCAATTTGACGTGAGCGAGGATCTGGTCGGCGGCGCTGCCTATGACGCGCACGGGAAGCCCCTGTCGGACGAAACCATGGCCAAAGCACAAGAGGTTGATGCGGTTCTTCTGGGTGCGGTTGGCGGCCCTAAGTATGACGATCTGGACTTCAGCCTGAAGCCCGAACGTGGCCTGTTGCGTTTGCGCAAGGAAATGGACCTGTACTCCAACCTGCGCCCAGCTCAGTGCTTCGACGCGCTGGCGGATTTCTCGTCGCTGAAGAAGGATGTGGTCGCTGGCCTCGACATCATGATCGTGCGCGAGCTGACTTCGGGCGTCTATTTCGGTGAGCCGCGCGGTATTTTCGAGGAAGGCAATGAACGCGTTGGCATCAACACCCAGCGCTACACTGAATCCGAGATCGAACGCGCCGCACGTTCGGCATTCGAGCTGGCGATGCGCCGGAACAAGAAACTGTGCTCGATGGAAAAAGCCAATGTGATGGAATCGGGTATTCTTTGGCGCGAAGTCGTGACCCGCGTCGGCCAGGAATATCCCGAGGTCGAGCTGTCACACATGTATGCAGACAACGGCGCGATGCAGCTTGTGCGCGCGCCCAAACAGTTTGACGTGATCGTCACCGACAACCTCTTTGGCGATGTACTATCCGATTGCGCAGCGATGCTGACCGGATCTTTGGGCATGCTGCCGTCTGCCTCGCTGGGCGCACCGATGGCGAATGGCCGCCCTAAGGCCATGTATGAACCCGTTCATGGCTCGGCCCCGGACATTACAGGTCAAGGCAAGGCCAACCCAATTGCGTGTATCCTCAGCTTCGCCATGGCACTGCGCTACAGCTTTGACCAGGGCGACGAAGCGGATCGTCTGGAAACCGCGATCGAGAAGGTTCTGGCCGACGGCGTTCGCACAGCTGACCTGCTGGCCGAAGAAGGGGTTGAGCCGGTTTCGACCAGCGAAATGGGTGATGCAATTCTGGCAGCGCTAGACGAAAGCGTCTGATCTTACGATCATTCAGACATCAAAGGCGGTGCCCAGCGCACCGCCTTTTTTTGTTGGTCAGTTTCCGAAGATGTTGTTCAGCAGGTTGTTGATCGCACGGTCCAAACCGGTTTGATTCTTACGGCGCTGTTGCTGCGGCTGCGCGGTTCTAACCGGTGGGTCCGGCACCAACATGGGCAACGGCGTGGGCGTCATCCCTTCTGTTACGCGCAGCATGGTCTCTTTCCATATCTCCGCCGGCAAGCCTCCACCTGTGACACCTGACAACGGCGTATTGTCATCATACCCCATCCAAACGCCCGTAACGTAGTCCGCAGTAAATCCGATAAACCACGCATCGCGTGCGGCCTGGGTCGTGCCGGTCTTGCCCGCCACCTGCCAGCCCGGCAGCTTTGCCCGTCCGCCTGTACCTTCAGAGACCACACGCTCCATCATCCAGGTCAGTTGTTTGGCGGCCTTGTCGTTGATGACGCGTTCACCAATACCGGTTGTCGTGATCATAACTGGATCGGTCTCACCAAGCAGCTTCAACTCGGTCAGACCATAGGGTTCCACCGCTGAACCGCCGTTCAAGATACCGGCGTAAGCGCCCGTCATCTCTATCAGCGTGCTTTCCGATGCGCCGAGCGCCAGCGCGAGTCCCTCGGCCAGATCACTTGAAAGGCCGAAACCACTGGCAACCGTGCGCACGTTGTCCAGCCCCGAGATATCCGCCACTTTCACTGCGGGAATATTCAACGAATTCTTCAACGCATCTGCTAATGTCACCCGGCCATAGAACTTATTGGTGTAGTTCTTCGGGCACCACTGACCTGAACCTGCGATGTTCCAGCAAGTTGGTTCATCCATCACCGTGTCCAGCGGTGAATATCCCAACTCCAAGGCCGTCGCATAGACAAACGGTTTGAACGACGAACCCGTTTGACGCAGAGCCTGCGTAGCCCGGTTGAACGCCCCCGAAACACGGGTCTTGCGCCCACCGACCATACCTCGAACCGCGCCATCCGCTGACATCACCACAATAGCGGCCTGTGCTTTGGAGCCTTCGCGCACTTTCTCCTGGAAGATGAATTTAAGCGCCTCTTCCGCTGACGTTTGAATGCGCTGGTCCAGTGTGGTTCGGATCACCACGTCCTCGGTTGTGTTACGTGTGAAAAACTCAGGCCCGCTGGCCATGACCCAATCGGCAAAGTAACCACCAGCACGCGCGGCAGCGGCCTCGGACAACTGCGCCGGACGGCTGCGGGCCTCGCTGGCCTGCGCGCTGCTCAGATAGCCCTGAGCCTCCATCAGCCCAACCACCAAACGTGCCCGATCTTGTGAACGTTGCAGGTTGTTCGTTGGCGCATAGCGTGTCGGGGCCACCAATAGACCTGCCAGCATTGCTGCCTCGGCCGGAGACACTTCGGCTGCCGAAATACCGAAATACCGCTGGCTGGCGGCCTCGAAGCCGCGGGCTCCCGCACCGAGGAAGGCGCGGTTCAGATAGATCGTCAGAATTTCATCCTTGGAGTATTTGACCTCCATCGCAATGGCATAAACTGCCTCTTTCGCCTTGCGCCATAGCGAACCCTGACGGCAATCGGCTTCATATGCAGCCTCAGACTCCCATTCGCTGGGCTCATAAGGCACACCCAGGCATAGAAGTTTCGCGGTTTGCTGGGTGATCGTTGAACCACCGTGACCAGACAGCGGTCCACGTCCTTCGCTCAGGTTGATGCGTACCGCGCTGGCGACACCGCGCGGGCTGACGCCGAAATGGCGGTAGAACCGTTTATCCTCGGTTGCAATCACGGCGTTCTTGAGATGCGGCGAAACTGTATCCGCCGTAATCACGCCGCCAAACTGATCGCCACGCCAGGCAAAGACCTTGCCGTCGCGATCCAGCAAGGTCACCGAACCACGTGCCCGCCCATCAAGTAGGGCATCGACATCCGGCAATGAGGTGTAAACAACACCCACCGCCAGCGCCAACAGCAACCCCGCCACTGCGCCGACCCTCCAAGTGATCCCCCAAATTATGCGCCAGAGCCAGCGGAACAGCCGGCGGAAAATGCCACCGCCCTTCCCACCAGAACTGCGCCGCGTTTTCTTCCGCGCCGTTTTGCGCGGAGCGGCTTTTCGGGCCGTCGACTTCTTACCAGCGGGTTTTGCAGCCCGCTTGGTCGCCGCAGGCTTTCGGCCTTTGGTCGGGTACCTTTTATCCGCGACAAGGCGCGATTTGCGACGGTTGGACTCAGTCATGCTCAAACTCTGCCCGGTTATGCTTTTGAGGCACCATACCCCGCCGGAACGGCCATGTAGAGGTGTGAAATATCCGTATTTCCCCTCACAAGTTTGCCTATATTTTCACCAAATAGCGTGTTTTGTGCAAAAATTGTGCATAATTGCTGATTTTTTACCCTCATTTACCCTCCGAAAACGTTCCATCTGAACCTCTGTCGCGCATTTTTCTGCAGGTGCAAAATGCCGGGCCGCCCGGAGTAGTAGAGGGGAAAGACGTGAAACTGATCATTGCGACAATCAAACCGTTCAAGCTTGAGGAGGTGCGCGAAGCACTGACCAATGCAGGCGTGCGCGGCATGATGGTGACTGAGATCAAAGGGTTTGGCTCGCAATCGGGTCACACCGAGATTTATCGCGGTGCCGAATACGCCGTGAATTTCGTTCCCAAGATCAAGCTTGAGATCGTGGTGCCCGCCACCATGGCCGACCAGATCGTCGAAACCATCACCACAACCGCCAAGACCGGCAAGATCGGTGACGGCAAGATTTTCGTCCTCGATGTCGAGCAAGCCCTGCGCGTGCGGACCGGGGAAACCAACGAAGAGGCGCTTTAAGCGCGCTTACTCATAATCACTCGAGGACTAACAATGAACCTGATGAAATCTCTCATCCCTGCCGCTGCGATCGTCGCACTGCCGCAGATGGGTCTTGCGCAAGAGGCCGCTACCGGAGAGCCCGCGCAACACACCCAATATATCTTCACCACGCTGCTGTTCCTGATGGGCGGTTTCCTGGTGTTCTTCATGGCTGCAGGCTTTGCCATGCTCGAAGGCGGGCTGGTGCGCTCAAAGAACGTCGCGATGCAGATGACCAAAAACATCGCGCTGTTTTCGATCGCCGCGATCATGTACTGGCTGATCGGCTTCAACCTGATGTACCCCGGTGATGGTTGGACCATTTCTGGCTGGCTGGGCCCGTTCTTCTCGACCACCGTGCTTGACCCAGTGGGTGTCGGTGCAGATGCTGCGGCGCTTGACTACGCCTCAATCGGTTCGGATTTCTTCTTCCAACTGGTCTTTGTCGCAGCGACCGCCTCGATCGTGTCCGGTGCGGTGGCTGAACGGATCAAATTGTGGCCCTTTCTTGCCTTCGTTGTTGTCCTAACCGGCATCATGTACCCGATCTCGGGCTCGTGGCAGTGGGGTGGTGGTTGGCTGTCCGAAGCAGGCTTCTCGGACTTCGCTGGTTCGACCATCGTGCACTCGGTCGGTGGCTGGGCGGCTCTGGCAGGTGCCCTCATCCTTGGGCCGCGCATCGGTAAGTACAAGGACGGTAAAGTGCACCCGATGCCTGGTTCGAACCTGGCTCTAGCCACTCTGGGTACCTTTATCCTGTGGCTGGGTTGGTTCGGCTTCAACGGTGGTTCGCAGCTGGCGATGGGCACTGTAGGAGATGTCTCGGACGTATCGCGCATCTTTGCCAACACTAACATGGCTGCTGCATCTGGAGCCGTTGCCGCCCTTATCATGACACAACTGCTGTACAAAAAGCCCGACCTGACCATGGTGCTGAACGGCGCGCTGGCGGGACTGGTGTCGATCACTGCTGAGCCGCTGGCCCCAACCCTGTTCGGCGCTCTGTGGATCGGTGCTGTGGGCGGCATCATTGTGGTCTTCGCGGTTCCGATGCTGGACAAGTTCAAGATCGACGACGTAGTCGGCGCCATCCCGGTTCACCTGTTCGCCGGTATCTGGGGCACCATTGCCGTGATCTTCTATGGCGAAGCCAGCCTGATCACTCAGCTGACCGGAATCATTGCTTATGGTGTCTTCACCTTTGGTGCTGCTCTTATCCTTTGGTCGATCCTGAAGGCCACCGTAGGTATCCGTGTTAGCGAAGAGGACGAGATCAACGGCCTCGACATGGCTGAACTGGGTATGGAAGCGTATCCGGAATTCTCCAAAGGCTAATAGCCAACCAAGTAAAAACAAAAAAACCCGGGCGTTCGCGCCCGGGTTTTCCTTCATTCAAAGATATCGCTCAGACGCCGACATCGACAATCGCCTGCGCCAAAATGGGCACAGTATTGGCGTTCAAACCAGCGATGTTCAGACGGCTGTCACCGACCATGTAAATGCCGTGATCGGCACGCAGCTTTTCAACCAGTTCTGGCGCGGCCCCCAGTCGCGAGAACATGCCGCGATGCTGGGCGATAAATCCAAATCGATCCGATCCACTAAGGCTCTGCAGCTCATCAGCCAGTTGCTGACGCAGGCCCAGCATGGAAAGGCGGACATCTTCCAATTCGGTCGCCCAATCTGCCCGCAGAGCATCGTCATTCAGGATCGTCGTCACCACCCGCGCACCGTGATCAGGCGGGAACGAGTAGTTCTGGCGGTTCAGAAATGCCAGCGTAGACTGGTTCAGTTCAGTCTGTGCCGGATCGTCACTGATCGCCATCAGCAGGCCGGTGCGTTCACGGTAGACGCCGAAGTTCTTCGAACAAGACGCCGCGATCAGGCAGCGCTTCACTGACGATGCTACCAGACGGGTTGCCTGCGCATCTTCTTCCAGACCGTCGCCAAAGCCCTGATAGGCGATGTCGATCATTGCGACGAGGCCACGCGCGTTGATCAGGTTCACGACCTCTTGCCATTGCACCATATTTAAGTTGGCACCCGTTGGGTTGTGGCAACAGCCGTGCAGAAGAACCACGTCGCCTGCATTGGCAGTTTTCAGGTCCTCGATCATACCGTCGAAATCGACGCCACGCGATTCTCCGTCGAAATAACGGTATTGGGCTGTCTCGATCCCTAGATAGTTCAGGATCGACAAATGGTTTGGCCATGTGGGGTTCGACACGAAAACACGCGCGGTGGGGTTGGCCATACGGATCATCTCAAACGCCTGACGACAGGCTCCGGTACCACCGGGGGTGGCTACGGCTGCAATGTTGCCACGCGGGACAGAATTTCCGAGGATCAAGTCGATCATCGCGTCCGCAAAGGCTGGATCACCAGCCAGACCGGTATAAGCCTTGCTCTCCTGCTCTTCGAGAATACGCTTTTCAGCTGCTTTCACCGCGCGCATCACCGGAGTGACCCCCTCGGCGTTCTTGTAGACGCCAACGCCCAGATCGATCTTCTGATCACGTGGGTCGTCGCGGTACATCTGCATCAACGCCAGAATCTTGTCTGCTGGCTGCGGTTTAAGGTTCTCGAACATCAGTTCTCTCCGGTTGCGACGGGCAGGGTTGGGAAGGCACCCCATTCAGCCCAGGAGCCGTCATATAGCGCGTGGTCTTTCTTGCCCATGCGTTCCAATGCAAGGCTGAGAATTGCGGCAGTCACACCAGAGCCACAGGATGTGATCGCGGGTTTCGATAAGTCGACGCCGGCATCTTCGAAAACCGCGCGGCAGTCTTCGGGCGACTTCATCGTGCCATTCTTGTTCAACAGCATTCCAAAAGGCACGTTGCGCGAGCCTGGGATATGACCTGAGCGCAACCCCTCGCGCGGTTCGGCTTCGGTCCCGAAGAAACGGGCCGCCGAGCGGGCATCGATGATCTCGTGATCCGCAAGCTTCGCGGCTGATGAAACTTGCGTCACATCGCGGACAAGGTGGTTCTGAACCCGCACCGTCATATGACGGTCGCGAATAATGGGGGGCAGGTCTTCGATCTCGCGCCCTTCGGACTGCCATTTGGGCAGTCCACCATCCAGAACGGCTACATTGTCCTGTCCCATCAGACGGAACAACCACCAGACCCGCGCCGCCGACATCAGCCCCGCACCGTCATAGACCACGACCTGATGGCCATCGCCAACGCCCATCGCGCGCAGGCGCGACATGAACTTCTCGACCGGAGGTGCCATATGCGGCAGGTCGGAACGATGGTCGGATATCTCATCAATATCAAAGAACCGCGCACCAGGGATGTGGGCAGCGACATACTCTGCCTTGGCGTCTCGCGCTTGCTGCGGCAGGTACCACGACCCATCCAGAATCCTTAGATCCGGATCCTTGAGATGTGCGGCAAGCCATTCGGTAGAAACGAGGGTTTTTGGATCGTCCTGCATCTATGCCTCCCCTAAGCAAGCTTGGGTTTTCCCTATACTTGGCAGGATGCAGGTTCAAGGCTGGATAGCGCTAGCGTCCCGACCACACTGGATTTATCGCAAACGACGCAGGCGATAATACTGGATGATCCCAATAACGCTGATGATGATCCAGAAGCCTTCGATCAGCATGGACGCAAGATTGAAGTTCTGCAGCAGTGAGAACACGATCAGCACCGAACCGATAAGATTCACCAGCGGAAAGGCCAGATCCTCCGAGTTCATCACTCGCATCTGGGTCGCAAAATATGCCGCAACAACGATCAAAGCCCCGAATGAGCCGATGGCATCGACGACGGTCAAACTGTCCAGTAGTGCAGTCATTGTATGGGGCTTTCCTATTCTGAAACTTCCGCTGGTTGCGAATAGTGGTGCATATTTAGAAAAGCAGCTCCCTGATCACCAGCGCGGTATCCATGCGGCACATCCGCAGAAAATCGCAACCCTTGACCGGATTGCAGCGGAACCCAGTTTCCATTTCGCAGCACGTCCAAAGCTCCGCTCAGAACAAAAACCTCTTCGGTTACGCCTGCTGCATGGGCCGGAGATTCGTGGCTTTGATTGGGTGACAACTCGACATGAAATGTTTCGGCCCCCAATGCGGGATCAAAAGGAAAGACAATTTTGACTTCGATACTTCCCGGAAATCTCACGGTACTGAACACATCAGCATCTGCCGTGTCACGCATTGCAGCAGTACCAATCAATGCACTCAGCGGGAGCTGGAAACCCTTCGCGATCTTCCACAGGGTCGCGATGGTCGGGCTTGATTCGCCACGCTCGATCTGGCCCAGCATGGCTTTGCTGACCCCGGTGAGTTCCGCGACTTTTGACAGGCTCAGCCCGGATGCCGCCCGCACATCCCTTAGTTTTAGCGTTAGTTCGTCCGATTCCATACCCGCGCCCTGCGATTTGTCTTGTGCGTTATAACGTACATATGATACGTGCGCTATAACGTACACACCCAATATCGCAGTTTGGGCAATAGGGATACAGCATCATGCCAATGTACCGATCCAGAACCTCCACCCATGGCCGTAACATGGCCGGTGCCCGCGGCCTGTGGCGCGCCACCGGTATGGGAGACGACGATTTCGGCAAACCGATCATCGCCATCGTCAACTCGTTCACCCAGTTTGTACCCGGTCACGTCCACCTGAAGGACCTGGGACAGATGGTTGCGCGTGAGGTTGAGGCCGCTGGCGGTGTCGCTAAAGAGTTCAACACCATCGCGGTCGATGATGGCATCGCCATGGGCCATGACGGGATGCTGTATTCGCTGCCCTCGCGTGAGGTGATTGCGGATTCTGTTGAATACATGGTTAACGCCCACTGCGCGGACGCTATGGTCTGTATCTCGAACTGCGACAAGATCACGCCCGGCATGTTGATGGCGGCCATGCGTCTGAACATCCCTGCGATCTTTGTCTCGGGTGGACCTATGGAGGCGGGCAAGATCGACATCGCCGATCTGGACGCCAAGAAGATCGACCTTGTCGACGCGATGGTTGCCGCAGCGGATGATCGATTTACCGATGAGCAGGTGCAACACATTGAAGAAAACGCCTGTCCAACCTGTGGTTCATGCTCGGGCATGTTCACCGCGAACTCGATGAATTGTCTGGCCGAGGCACTGGGTCTGGCGCTGCCGGGCAATGGCTCGACCCTGGCCACACATGCCGACCGTAAAGAGTTGTTCTTGGAAGCTGGTCGCCGCATCGTCGAGATCACCAAGCGCCACTATGATCTGGACGAGAAAGGCTTCCTGCCGCGTGAAATCGCCACGTTCGACGCGTTCGAAAATGCCATGAGCTTGGATATCGCAATGGGTGGATCGACCAATACGGTGCTTCATTTGCTGGCCATCGCGCACGAAGGTGAAGTGCATTTCACCATGTCCGACATGGACCGCCTGAGCCGCCAAGTGCCCTGTTTGTGCAAAGTCGCGCCCAACATCGAAAACGTGCACATGGAAGACGTCCATCGCGCTGGTGGCATTTTCTCGATCCTTGGTGAACTCAGCCGCGCGGGCTTGCTGCACGAGGATTGTCACACGGTGCATTCCGGAACCATGGGCGAAGCGATTGCCAACTGGGACATCAAAGTCGCCAACAACCCGAAGGCTCAGGACCTATTCAAAGCGGCGCCCGGCGGCGTGCGTACTACACAAGCCTTCAGCCAGTCGAACCGCTACAAGGAGCTGGACACTGACCGCGAAGGCGGCGTGATCCGTTCGAAAGAGCATGCATTCAGCCAGGATGGCGGTCTGGCGGTATTATTCGGCAACATTGCGCGCGACGGCTGTATCGTGAAAACTGCGGGTGTGGATGAGAACATCCTGAAATTCACGGGCTCAGCTTATGTCTGCGAAAGCCAGGACCAGGCTGTCAATGACATCCTGACCGGCAAGGTCAAGGAAGGTGACGTGGTGGTGATCCGATACGAAGGCCCGCGTGGTGGGCCGGGAATGCAAGAAATGCTGTATCCGACTTCGTATCTGAAATCCAAGGGGCTGGGCAAAGCCTGCGCGCTGCTGACTGACGGTCGTTTCTCGGGTGGCACCTCGGGCTTATCAATCGGCCACGTCTCGCCCGAAGCAGCGGAAGGTGGTGAGATCGGTTTGGTGAAAACCGGCGACACGATCGAAATCGACATTCCCAACCGCAGCATCCATCTGGCGGTCTCCGACGAAGACCTGGCAGCGCGGCGCGAAGAGCAGGACGAGAAGGGCTGGCAGCCCGTTGCACCACGTAAGCGTAAAGTGTCCACCGCGCTAAAAGCCTATGCCAAATTGACGACCAGTGCCGCAAAAGGGGCCGTCCGTCAGGTCTAAGCACTGCGGGTGAGCGAATACTCCCGCACCCGATACATGGAATCGGCTGCGCCGATTCCACTTTCGGAATTTGGGCCCGGCGCCGCGCTTTGCGCGGCGCCGGGCCCAACCAGAGGAGATGTCTCACAAGAGACATTGACGATGGGCGGGAGCCTCACACTTCGAGCGTCTTAATCACCCAGCTTGGCGTGAATCTCATCTAGATCGATCTCACCCGTCGGCATTTTGTTGGCGGGATTTTCGAAATCATACTTGAACAGTTCAAAATCCTGTTTGTAGATCTCGTAGACCAGATGCATCGACAAATCGTCAAAGTAATCCTCGACCGGATGCACGCGTTTTGGCCCATGGCCTTCGGATTCGTTGAAGCGCGGGATTTCGGACAGAGTCACGGGATGCGAAGTTTCAAGATTGTCCAACACCCCCTGCATCCCATCGTTGAACTTCTCGGTCCAAAAAATCCGATCATATCGCCCGCCATTAGCGATCAGCGTCGAGACATGGCCAGACATGGCCGACCAGTGAATGTCGGGGTCCATCGGACGCCGCCAACGGATCGTGTCACGTGCAAATAACAGAAACCGGCGGAAACTGGCGATCTGATCGAACTCGCCTTTGCCATCGTCACCGCCAACCTCGATCCCATAATTGTAGATCAGCGTTGGCACCAGATTGCCGCGATAGCGTTTGCCGTTGCGCTGAATGCCACAGATCTTGTCAAAAAAGGAACTGAGAATGCGTGTGTAGGGATTACGCACGCAGGTAAACGTATAGGACTGGTGCGATTGAACATTTCTGGCAATCGGATCCTGACTGGCACCAAAGGCCCACTTGTGCATTCCGTCCTTGGCGTCGTGAATGTCTCCATCAAAGAAGCGGCCATGATCCGAGAAATACATGATTTGCCCGATCGTCGAGCAGGCGCATTTCGGCACAACACGGTAGACCATGCTTTGACTTTCGGTCATCCATGTTCCTGGAAAACCCATCTACTGCGCCTCCTTAGCCAGTTATCGCATTGATACTCCGGCATTTTGACCCAAAGAACCAAAAATATTCTGTTTATTCAATCGCTCATCCTCAGTATCACGGTTGCAATTGGGCAGAAACGGGGAATTACGAGACGCAAATGGCAAAGATTGCCTATATCTTGCTGTGCCACAAAGATCCTGACGCGATCATTGCGCAGGCCAGTCAGCTAACGGCTGCCGGCGATTGTATGGCGATCCATTTTGACGCTCGCGCCAACGATACGGATTATACGCAGATACGCGACGCCCTGAAAGATAACCGCAACGTCGCATTTGCAACGAAGCGGATCAAATGCGGATGGGGCGAATGGTCACTGGTTCAGGCCACGCTCCATGCATTACAGGCGGCGGTGGATCAGTTCCCGAGGGTCACCCATTTTTACATGCTGTCCGGCGATTGCATGGCAATTAAAACCGCCGAGTATGTGCACAGCTTCCTTGATGAACGCGACATGGATTTCATCGAAAGCCATGACTTCTTCGAAAGCAATTGGATTAAGACCGGAATGAAAGAAGACCGGCTGATCTATCGTCACTATTTCAACGAACGCAATCAGCCGCGCCTGTTCTATGCCGCATACGAAATGCAAAAGCGTTTCGGTCTGACCCGCGGCATACCTGCAGACCTGCAGGTCAAGATCGGTAGCCAGTGGTGGTGCCTGCGCCGTCGCACAGTCGAGATGATTCTGGACTTCCTGCGCCAACGCCGCGATGTGGTCCGGTTTTTCTCGACCACCTGGATTCCGGACGAGACGTTCTTTCAGACGCTTGTTCGCCACCTCGTCCCGAAGCAGGAAATCGAAAACCGTACACTGACATTTTTGATGTTTTCCGACTATGGCATGCCTGTCACCTTCTACAATGATCACTATGACATGCTGTTGGGGCAGAACTACCTGTTCGCTCGCAAGATCAGCCCCGAGGCCCATGAGTTGAAGGAACGGTTGGGTCAGCTTTATGCCAGCGAAGGGGTCACGTTCCACATCTCGGACGAAGGGCGTAATCTGTATCACTTCCTTGCCGGTCGCGGTCGGGTAGGACGACGTTTCGCTCAGCGCTTTTGGGAGGTCGGCAATACGTTAGGCCCCGAGCGTCAGGCGTTTTTGATTGTTTGCAAGAAGTGGCATGTCGCCAAACGGCTTGTTGACCAGATCACATCCGAAACCCCCATTCCCTGCATCGAATACATCTATGATGAGCAGGATACGCCATTGCCCGATTTGGGTGGAATCGAGACGACCCTGATTAAGCGGTCGCGCCATCGGCGGGCGGTTGCACGTATGTTGTTCGATTATTTCCAAAGCGACAGGCTGGTACTCTGCATAGATCCGGCCAATCTGGACGTCATTCAGGATTTCTGTGCAGATCAGGCCCAAACACGAGTTCTGGAAATCGAATGTACTTATTCAGATGAATATCTGACCGGCCATGCCTATCGCGTCGGTCTTGCGGGCCAGAACAGCTCACAGGATTCTCTTGCACGTCTGCTACCGACCCTTCGCAATGCGCTGGCTTACGAATCCGAATTGATCCGCAGTACCCAGAATGATGGGCTGTTCCATTTGCGTGAGGCGGCGGAACGTTCGGAGAATGAGGTGATTATCGCGGAATTTCTGGGGATCAGTGCCGATAAGGCCAAAGCGATCATGCAACTGGATTACCTGTTCGCTGATTGAATCCGGCGGCACGATCAGGTGCCGCCGGACATTCGAGTTCAGATGTCGAATTTGACACCTTGCGCCAATGGCAACTCGGCCGAATAGTTTACCGTGTTGGTCTGACGGCGCATGTAGGCTTTCCAGGCATCTGATCCGCTTTCGCGCCCGCCTCCGGTTTCCTTCTCGCCACCAAATGCGCCACCGATCTCGGCCCCGGACGGGCCGATGTTCACATTGGCAATCCCGCAATCCGACCCGGCCGCTGTCAGGAATTGCTCGGCTTCGCGCATGTTCAGTGTAAAAACGCAGGACGACAAACCCTGTGGCACGTCGTTCTGGATCTCGATCGCCTCGGCAAAATCGTCATAGCCCATGACGTAAAGGATCGGAGCAAAGGTCTCGGCCTTCACAGTCGCGGTCTGGCCAGGCATCTCAACGATGGCCGGTTGCATATAAACACCGCCCGGCACACCTTCGGTCACGCGCTGACCTCCGAACACGGCACCACCCTCGGCCTTTGCTGATTCAAGCGCTGCGGTCATCGCATTGCCCGAAGCTTCATCCACCAACGGCCCAATCAACGTACCCTCGGTCAACGGATTACCGATGGGCAGACCTGCATAGGCTTTCTTCAGACGCCCAACCAGTTCCTCGCGGATCGAGTTGTGTACAATCAACCGCCGCAGTGTCGTACAGCGCTGCCCTGCCGTTCCCACAGCCGAGAATACAATCGCGCGCACCGCCATTTCCAGATCCGCCGACGGTCCAACGATCATCGCGTTATTGCCGCCGAGTTCCAGAATACACTTGCCAAAGCGCTGCGCCACAATCGGCGCCACCGCCCGGCCCATCCGGGTCGAGCCGGTGGCTGAAATGATCGGCACATCCTCGCTGGCAACCAGCGCCTCACCCAGATCGGCACCACCTATCAGGGTCTGCAAAAGCCCCTCGGGGGCGTCACCAAACCGGGCCAATGCCCGCTCAAAGATTTTCTGGCAAGCCAACGCGGTCAGAGGCGTTTTCTCGGACGGTTTCCAGATCACCGGATCGCCGCAAACCAGCGCCAGCGCAGCATTCCACGACCATACCGCCACGGGGAAATTAAAGGCCGAGATCACTCCGACCGGCCCCGCCGGATGCCACGTTTCCATCATCCGGTGACCCGGACGTTCCGAAGCAATGGTCAGACCATAAAGCTGCCGCGACAGACCAACAGCAAAATCGCAGATGTCGATCATCTCCTGCACTTCGCCCAGACCTTCCGAGGTGATCTTGCCCGCCTCCCAACTGACAAGCGCGCCAAGGTCGTCCTTGGCGGCCCGAAGCTCTTCGCCCAGCAGGCGGATCAACTCACCCCGGCGCGGAGCCGGCACAACGCGCCATTCCTTGAACGCCGCTTTCGAGCGGGCAAAGATGGCCCCCATCTCGGAAACCGGAGTTTCGTGAACCTCGGCCAACAGGCTGCCATCTATCGGAGAGGTCACCCGCAGCGACCCGCCGCTAAGCTCCGCTGCAGTCAGGTCCAAATTCGCAAGCGTGGTTTCAGCAGTCATTACAATGTCTTTCATATCTCAGGCCGCCTTGTTTTGTTCGGTAACGTCACCGGCGCGATAAAGCCGGCCAAATTCGGTGTTCAGGAAATCGGCAAGCTTTACCTGCTCTTGCCGAACAAAGCCTTTCGAGGGCAGAACCCCTGTCCGCATCAGATCGACGACACCCAATACGCCTGCCGCAGTGGTTACTTGGATCGCACTCCAGACTTGTCCATCGATGGTGCGCGCAAAGGATTTGTTGATCAGGGATTTCTCACGCAACGTGCCGTCAACGATACCCTTTGCCGTGCAGTAGACCAACACGACGTCTTGATCCGTACGCGGCAAGGCCGTTTCAAAAATCTCTTTCAGCAGATCGCGGCGACGCTCCAGTCCCAGGTCACTGAGCAACAAGCGCAGAATGTCCCGATGACCCGGATAGCGGATCGAGCGATAGGATACCGCCTTCGCCTTACCGTCTAGCGTCTCGGGCAAGGTGCCCAGTCCGCCGGATGTATTAAAGCATTCGTACTCGACACCGTCATGGCCGATCAGCTCATAATCTTCGAGGGGGGCGGTCTTGACCCTCTCGCCATTCACAATAGCATCGCAGGGGTTGCAGTATTCGTTGATTAGCCCATCGGTTGACCAAGTCAGGTTATATTTCAACGCGTTGGTCGGATAGAGCGGTAACGCCCCGACCCGCATATGCAGGCTGTCGATTTCATCGAACTCCGCCGCCAGCGCAGCGCCCGCAATCCCGACAAACCCGGGGGCCAACCCGCATTGCGGCATGAATGCTGTCTCGCTTTTTTGCGCCAGCTCGCGCACCGCGTTGGTGGCGGCGACATCTTCGGTCAGGTCAAAGTAATGCGCCCCAACAGTTTTGGCCGCGCTCGCAATCGCCGGTGTCAGAAAGAACGGCGCGGCAGAGATCACCGCATCAAACCCTTTAAGGCCTTTCTCCAAGCCCGCGCTATCGCTGGCATCAATCTGCCGCGTAGAAATGCCCCGCTTCTTGAATGCTGACAGGGCCGCAAGATCGTGATCGGCAACAGTCACCGTGTAATGTGCCGAGGTTTTCAGCAAAGTCGCGATCATCTGACCGATCTTCCCCGCCCCGACTACGCAAATATTCCAGCTCAAAACGCGCCTCCATTCTGTGTTTCTTTTGATTATGAAGGGCGACTTGTTCGGATTGCAGATCGTATCTTGACGAAATGAGATAATTTTCCGTCATTTTGCCATATTATACGTCACTTTGCTAAATGGTTTACTCGAATATGACTTCGAACATGGTCGAATTCACAATCATTTCAGCGCTCCTTTGAACTGATTGTACTATCAGGTATGAGAGGACCATTGTCGGCTATACAACGCGGGCAATCGCGGTTCGCCCAAGCATATAGGTGCCTTCAATGAGATCTCTCCGTGTCCTGCTTACCTGTTTCGCATGCCTGCTTCCTTTTGCAGCTCTGGCCCAATCCGCTGAGGCACCTGCCGCTGAGATTTCGTTAGAGCTCAATGCCTTGGAAGACGTTGGTAGTGCCTGCAGATTGACCTTTCTGGTGACCAACCAATCCGGAACCACTATCGATGAAGCCGTATTCGAGACGGTGATATTTGACACCGAAGGCAGTGTCGTTACCCTCTCGCTTTTTGATTTTCGCGACTTACCTTTGGATCGCCCACGTGTCCGTCAGTTCGATCTGCCAGAGATGTCTTGCACGACTGTTGGGCGCGCATTGATCAATGGCGCGAGTTCATGCGTGGTAAAAGGCTCCCAGAGCGACATCTGTCAATCGACCCTAACGCTCAGCAGCCGGATTGAAGTGGAGTTGCTTGGATGAATATTCTCTCTTCTCTTCGAGAGATCCTGACCCTTGGCGGGCCCGTTGTGGCTATCCTTATTGTCATGTCGGTCCTGACCGTAGCAGTTACTCTTTACAAGCTTTGGCAGTTCGCAGCCTGTGGCGTAGGGCGGCACAAGGTTCTGTCACAAGCGCTGCAGGCCTGGGATGCTGGAGATCGAGCCACTGCACGCGCGCGCCTCGCTCAGAGCAGCAGCTATCTTGCACCGCTTGTCGAAGCCGCCATGGACGCGCCGGACACTCCTGATCTGGACGCTCGACTGGATGCCGAAGCTGGATTGGCCCTGGCCGGGCTGGAGCGCGGATTTCGGCTTTTGGATACGGTCGCCCAGCTTGCACCCCTGCTTGGATTGTTCGGAACAGTTTTGGGAATGATCAATGCATTCCAAAGCCTTCAGTCTGCCGGGTCTTCTGTTGATCCGTCATTGTTGGCAGGTGGCATCTGGGTTGCTCTGGTAACAACAGCCGTTGGCCTTGCGGTGGCAATGCCGACTTCAATGGTCTTGTCTTGGTTTGAAAGCCGAACTGCCCGGGAACGGGTGTTTGCGGACAAAGCACTGCGCACGGTTCTGGTCCCGAACAACTCGAACCAGGCCGCCTCAGGCAGGACCGAGATTCTGAACGCTGAACATGCGTAACACGGCGCCCTTTGTAAGACGCCCGATGTCGATGACCCCGCTCATCGATGTCATCTTCTTGCTGTTGCTGTTTTTCATGTTGTCTTCAACTTTCTCAAAGTTCGCGGAAATCGAAATCAGCAGCGCAACCTCAGGAGCATCAGCTTCGGCTGAGCCGGTGGAGAGAATTTTCATTCAGATCGGTGCGGAGCGCGTGACTTTGAATGGCGAAACGCTGACGCTGGATGAACTGCCGGCGCAGATAGGGGCTGGTCAGGCTCTGGTGAGCCTTGATGCCGATACGTCCGCCCAACGGCTTGTGGATTTGCTGACCAGGCTGCGTGGCCGCGATGGCCTGACCGTCACGGTGTTGGAGTAGACCGATGATCCGCTTTGGTCGCCCAAGCCGCAAACGAGACTCGACCATCCCTCTGATCAACGTCGTCTTTCTGATGCTGATCTTCTTTCTGATTGCAGGCACCCTGGCACCACCGCTTGATCCCGAGCTTCAGCTTGTCGACACATCGGAACTCGAAGGCCGCGACCCTCCCGATGCGCTTGTCTTGAACGCTGATGGCATCCTCAGCTTTCGCGGAGTGCAAACCGACCCTGAGGCTTTCATGTCCAGCCATGATGACGGACCGGTCAGGATTGTCCCCGACCGCAATGTTTCTGGCCAACGATTGATGGAGGTAACCGGTGCCCTTCGGCGGCATGGGGCACCATCTGTGTACCTCGTGACCCAGCAGGCTTTGAAATGATCCGGAAGTCAGCAGCCATCGCTGCGTTGGCGGGTGTGCTTTCGCTTATCCTGCATATCTTTGGGATCAGCTTGTATGGGTCCAGCCTGCCAGAACTGCGAGCCAATGAGGAAACGATCAGTTTGATCGAGCTTGGCAACACATTCGAGGAATTCACCGAAGACACGACGGACCCGGTGCAGCCGGACTCTGCTGAAGCCCCCGAGCCTCCGGTTGAAGACACTGTTAAGCCCGATACTGCCGACATCCCGATCAGCGATACACTCGTCGCTTCCCCCAATCCTCAGCAGGTATCTTCACCCGATGTCGGAGCGCCCGTCGCCCCACGATCAGAGCTACAGGAAGAGGTGCCGACCGAACCGGTCGCCACGTCCAATCCGGAACCAGCCACAGACGCAGATACCGCCGTAACGCCAGCGGTCGACCCGGAACCCGAGCGCTTGGCAGCTTTACCGCCCACAGACGGCTCAACAGAGCCGGTCCCTCCACTCGAGAGTACGGCAGTCGAACCAGAAATCCCAAGTTCGGTCGATGAGCCAACAAACGAGCCACCAGAAGAACAAGCCGCGCCTTCCGATCAGGCCGTATCTGTTTCCAAACGCCCCCGCCTCCCGGACAGAAGGCCCGCAACGGATACGCCAAAATCACTTGATGGGTTCAGTAACTTCGATAACTTGCGCAACCCTACGCAGACATTGGAGTCGCCGCTTAGCCTTTATCAAAAGGAAGGGGCTGACCCGTTCCGAGCCAGCAGTGGCCGAAATCAAACCTCGGGTCGCGGCGTTGGTAACTCCGATACCACGAACTATGCCGGACAAGTCCTGGTCCACCTCAATCAAACGCCCGTCGTCTATGTCCCGGTCCGCGGGTTTGCGCAGGTATTCTTCGAAATTAATCCTGATGGATCACTGGCTTGGGTTGATATCGTCGATAGCTCTGGCTCACCTGAAATCGAACGCGCCGCCAGAGATCAAGTCATCCGCGCCGCTCCATTTCCCCGTCCACCAAGCGGGTCAAGCCGCAGGCTATCGTTTTATTACCAAAATAGTTGATACCAAAGACAGCAGTTCGCCGAACCAGTTGTTCGTTCCCTGAATGCTTCAACACGCTCCAGCGAGAGGATTTCGATCGGTCGTCACGGCAAGGTCACCGTGGGCGAAGCACAGAAGTTGGCAAAAAAGAGCTGAGGGGGTGAGTGGCTAGTTACGAAAAGAAGTTTCCTCTCGTTGCTTCCACAGTGCTTCTAGAAGTATTGGCACAGATAGAAACACCGCCCTAGGGCGGTGCGTAAACATCTGATGTTGCACGGTGTTTTTTGTTTGCGGGAGTAGGATTTGAACCTCTGAGTTTCAGGTTATGAGCCTGACGAGGTTTGATCGTTAATCGAACGGTCCGGTGGACTGTTTGTAGTCTGCGCGGGCTGCTCTGGGATTTTCTAAAGTTGGTTGCGGGAGCAGGATTTGAACCTGCGACCTTCAGGTTATGAGCCTGACGAGCTACCGGGCTGCTCCATCCCGCGACACTTTAAGTGACCTATCGCTTACGCTACTTGAGGTCTTGTGTTGGTCTATCGCCTATTCGGCTACTTGAGACCGGGTAGTGTTCTTTTCATCGTGTTAGAGAGATGTGGGCTTTTTCTAGGTTTGGCGGTGACCTACTCTCCCGGGGCTTAAGCCCAAGTACCATTGGCGCGGCAGTGCTTAACTTCCGGGTTCGGGATGGGACCGGGTGTTTCACTTGCGCTATGACCACCAAACCGAGGAAAAGCCCATGTCGACTTTCCTGCGTTGCAGGAAAGCGACGAGGTGGCAGGCAGCGTCTTTTGCTTGCAAAAGGCGCGTTGCCACTCGGTTATATAATCAACCAACATCGCGGCTTGACGCTGCGACGTTATCCAACTCAAGGTGTGTATGCTTTGGTCTTGTCTTTCCATTACTGGATCAAATCAAGCCTATCGGGCGATTAGTACCGGTCAACTGAACGCATTACTGCGCTTACATCTCCGGCCTATTGACGTGGTGGTCTTCCACGGCCCTCAGGGAGACCTTGTTTTGAGGGGGGCTTCCCGCTTAGATGCCTTCAGCGGTTATCCTGTCCGATCATAGCTACCCAGCACTGCCGTTGGCACGACAACTGGTCCACCAGTGGATCGTTCACCCCGGTCCTCTCGTACTAGGGGCAACTCCTCTCAAGTCTCCTACACCCACGGCAGATAGGGACCGAACTGTCTCACGACGTTCTAAACCCAGCTCACGTACCTCTTTAAACGGCGAACAGCCGTACCCTTGGGACCTGCTCCAGCCCCAGGATGAGATGAGCCGACATCGAGGTGCCAAACACTGCCGTCGATATGGACTCTTGGGCAGTATCAGCCTGTTATCCCCGGCGTACCTTTTATCCGTTGAGCGATGGCCCTTCCACTCGGGACCACCGGATCACTATGGCCGTCTTTCGACTCTGCTCGACTTGTCAGTCTTGCAGTCAGGCTGGCTTCTGCCATTGCACTCAACGAGCGATTTCCGACCGCTCTGAGCCAACCTTCGCGCGCCTCCGTTACGCTTTAGGAGGCGACCGCCCCAGTCAAACTACCCGCCACGCAGGGTCCCGGATCCGGATAACGGACCGCGGTTAGACATCAAGAGTGCGAAGGGTGGTATCTCAAGGGAGGCTCCACGGATACTTGCGTTTCCGCTTCAAAGCCTACCACCTATCCTGCACATCACAATCCTGATGCCAGTGCGAAGCTGTAGTAAAGGTGCACGGGGTCTTTCCGTCTAACCGCGGGAAGCCTGCATCTTGACAGGCAATTCAATTTCGCTGAGTCGATGTTGGAGACAGCGGGGAAGTCGTTACGCCATTCGTGCAGGTCGGAACTTACCCGACAAGGAATTTCGCTACCTTAGGACCGTTATAGTTACGGCCGCCGTTTACCTGGGCTTCAATTCAAGGCTCTCACCTCTCCTTTTAACCTTCAGGCACCGGGCAGGCGTCAGACCCTATACGTCGTCTTGCGACTTCGCAGAGCCCTGTGTTTTTAATAAACAGTCGCCACCCCCTGGTTTGTGCCCCCAGCCCCTAGTTGCCTAGGAACCGGGCCTCCTTCTCGCGAACTTACGGAGGTATTTTGCCGAGTTCCTTCAACATCGTTCTCTCAAGCGCCTTGGTATGCTCTACCAGTCCACCTGTGTCGGTTTAGGGTACGGTCTGATGGAGGGCTATTTCCAGGAACCACTCAGCAGCCCAATCAATCCGATAAGATTGAACTACACCTGTGATCCGTCACATCCTCCTGGCCTAGGAATATTAACCTAGTTCCCATCGCCTACGCCTTTCGGCCTCGGCTTAGGGGCCGGCTTACCCTGCTCAGATTAGCTTTAAGCAGGAACCCTTGGACTTTCGGCGAGAGTGTCTCTCACACTCTTTGTCGCTACTCATGTCATCATTCTCACTAGTGATCTCTCCACGGGATCGCTCACGCGCCCGCTTCATCGAAAGAACCTATGTCTGCGCTACCGCCATTGTGGCTACTTGAGCGCGATTACTCGCGCCGCATAACCGGCGGCAATATAGACAAGGTTCTATGTCACACTACGCTCTGCTACCGATGCTTACGCATCCCTAGACTTCGGCTCATGGCTTGAGCCCCGTTACATCTTCGCCGCAGGACAACTTATTTAGACCAGTGAGCTGTTACGCTATCTTTAAAGGATGGCTGCTTCTAAGCCAACCTCCTGGTTGTTTTGGTCGTCCCACCTGCTTTCCCACTTAGCCATGAATTGGGGGCCTTAGTCGTAGGTCAGGGTTGTTTCCCTCTCCACTACGGACGTTAGCATCCGCAGTGTGTCTGCCATCTAGTACTCCCGGGTATTCGGAGTTTGGTTAGGATCAGTAAGCCTGTGGGGCCCCATTACCCATCCAGTGCTCTACCCCCCGGGGTATTCGGATGACGCTCTACCTAAATAGATTTCGCAGAGAACCAGCTATCTCCGAGTTTGATTGGCCTTTCACCCCTAGGCACAGCTCATCCCGATCCTTTTCAACGGATGTGGGTTCGGTCCTCCAGTAAGTGTTACCTTACCTTCAACCTGGCCATGCCTAGATCACTCGGTTTCGGGTCTGATCCCACGAACTCATTCGCCCTATTAAGACTCGCTTTCGCTACGCCTACACCTAACGGCTTAAGCTTGCTCGTAAGACCAAGTCGATGACCCATTATACAAAAGGTACGCCGTCAGATCTCGAGGATCCTCCGACTGATTGTAGGCGTTCGGTTTCAGGTACTGTTTCACTCCCCTCGTCGGGGTGCTTTTCACCTTTCCCTCACGGTACTGGTTCGCTATCGGTCAGCAAGGAGTACTTAGCCTTCGAAGGTGGTCCTCCGATCTTCAGACAGAATTTCACGTGTTCCGCCCTACTTAATACGTCCATCAAAGCTTCCTATACGGGGCTGTCACCCGCTATGGCCACGCTTCCCAACGTGTTCTAGTCACTTATCTGGCTCGGCTGGTCCCCGTTCGCTCGCCGCTACTAGGGGAGTATCAATTGATTTCCTTTCCTCCGGGTACTTAGATGTTTCAGTTCCCCGGGTTTGCTCTTAAAACCCTATGTATTCAGGTCTTAAGTACCTTTCATGCTCATTATTGATTAGCAGAGCTAACAATAACAAACATTCAGGTGGGTTGCCCCATTCAGAGATCCATGGATCAAAGCTTATTCTCAGCTCCCCATGGCTTATCGCAGAGTATCACGTCTTTCATCGCCTCTTGCTGCCAAGGCATTCACCAAACGCCCTTCTCGCGCTTGATTTGATCCAGAAAGAGAAAGACACAACTTAGTGCGCTACCGCCTATTCGGCTACTTGAGCGCAGTCAGGTCAATCGCGATCGCCCAGCTGGTAACTAAAGGCGATCTTTCTTCTGAACCAAAAGCATACTTTCCCGCCTTCTATCCTGGAACCCATGCTGCCGATGTCGGTCGGCCCCACATGGAGAATAGAAGACATGCATGATCGTCAGATCATGCGGGTTAGTGTACTTGACTTGGACAACTCTGTTCGTTTCAGCCGGGATATTCAAAGAGGGACGAGGAAACATCCCTAATCAAACCTCCCCCGAAGAGGACCAACTGAGATCAACGCCACACTCGGCGCGATCAAACAGTGTTGATTGATTTCTCTCTATACGATGTCAATTGACGTCCAATCGGACGGTTAAGAACCCAAAGGTGCTTAACGATCTGATCGGGTAAATGGTGGAGCCTAGGAGGATCGAACTCCTGACCTCCTGAATGCAAATCAGGCGCTCTCCCAGCTGAGCTAAGGCCCCACAAAAAACGCCCCTTGCTCCGCAAAAGGCTTGGTGGGTCGAGGAGGACTTGAACCTCCGACCTCACGCTTATCAGGCGTGCGCTCTAACCACCTGAGCTACCGACCCAGACAGGCCGGTCGGCCTGATGTGTTCTGAAGAGATATGAGGACGGCTCGGTCCATGAGTTTGACCAACTTTGTTTGTTGATCTTCTGCTAAGTGTTCCACGATCAAGAGCAAGCTCAAGATACTAGGAACATCCTTAGAAAGGAGGTGATCCAGCCGCAGGTTCCCCTACGGCTACCTTGTTACGACTTCACCCCAGTCGCTGATCCTACCGTGGTCCGCTGCCTCCAAAAGGTTAGCGCACGGCCGTCGGGTAGAACCAACTCCCATGGTGTGACGGGCGGTGTGTACAAGGCCCGGGAACGTATTCACCGCGTCATGCTGTTACGCGATTACTAGCGATTCCGACTTCATGGGGTCGAGTTGCAGACCCCAATCCGAACTGAGACAGTTTTTTGGGATTAACCCATTGTCACTGCCATTGTAGCACGTGTGTAGCCCAACCCGTAAGGGCCATGAGGACTTGACGTCATCCACACCTTCCTCCCGCTTATCACGGGCAGTTTTCCATAGAGTGCCCAGCCGAACTGCTGGCAACTAGGGATGTGGGTTGCGCTCGTTGCCGGACTTAACCGAACATCTCACGACACGAGCTGACGACAGCCATGCAGCACCTGTCACCGAGTCACCGAAGTGAAAGATCCATCTCTGGACCGGTCCCGGGATGTCAAGGGTTGGTAAGGTTCTGCGCGTTGCTTCGAATTAAACCACATGCTCCACCGCTTGTGCGGGCCCCCGTCAATTCCTTTGAGTTTTAATCTTGCGACCGTACTCCCCAGGCGGAATGCTTAATCCGTTAGGTGTGTCACCGAATAGCATGCTACCCGACGACTGGCATTCATCGTTTACGGTGTGGACTACCAGGGTATCTAATCCTGTTTGCTCCCCACACTTTCGCACCTCAGCGTCAGTATCGAGCCAGTGAGCCGCCTTCGCCACTGGTGTTCCTCCAAATATCTACGAATTTCACCTCTACACTTGGAATTCCACTCACCTCTCTCGAACTCTAGACCAATAGTTTTGGAGGCAGTTCCGGGGTTGAGCCCCGGGATTTCACCCCCAACTTTCTGGTCCGCCTACGTGCGCTTTACGCCCAGTAATTCCGAACACGCTAACCCCCTCCGTATTACCGCGGCTGCTGGCACGGAGTTAGCCGGGGTTTCTTTACCTGCTACCGTCATTATCTTCACAGGCGAAAGAGCTTTACGACCCTAAGGCCTTCATCACTCACGCGGCATGGCTGGATCAGGGTTGCCCCCATTGTCCAAGATTCCCCACTGCTGCCTCCCGTAGGAGTCTGGGCCGTGTCTCAGTCCCAGTGTTGCTGATCATCCTCTAAAACCAGCTATAGATCGTAGGCTTGGTAGGCCATTACCCCACCAACTACCTAATCTAACGCGGGCTAATCCTTTGGCGATAAATCTTTCCCCCGAAGGGCTCATACGGTATTACTCTCCGTTTCCAGAGGCTATTCCGTACCAAAGGGCATATTCCCACGCGTTACTAACCCGTCCGCCGCTCACCCGAAAGGCGCGCTCGACTTGCATGTGTTAGGCCTGCCGCCAGCGTTCGTTCTGAGCCAGGATCAAACTCTCAAGTTGAAATGATGTTGCCATCATATCCTTGACGTTCGAACCTCTGCACATCTTTAGTTGTGCTACCGCCTATTCGGCTACTTGAGCACGAATAAACGACACCCTCAGCCGGCTAGCCGAGAGTACAACTAAAAGTCATCTGTTTGTGTGCTTCTGGTTTCATCAGAAACCGAAAGCCGTACAAACAGTGAAGCTGACACTGGTCATCGGGGAAAAACCCCTACCAGCGCGATATACAGACATTCAATCCGTCGAAACGAACCAAACCGCCCACATATCTCTTCAGTTATCCATCAATGTCAAAGAACAAAACAACCAAGACCCAAAAACCAGACCATAACGCCAATCTCTCAGCGCCACCGCCCAATCAAAAACCTCAGATGCCCCCAGTCTCTCCCGAGCGTCTCCGCAGCTTCCACCGCGTCCCAGCACCTCAGCAGCGCCGGTGAAGGGCGTTCTAAGTATATCGCCCAGAAGCCGCAAGTGGAAAAATCAAAAAAACACAAAAAAACGCAAAAACAGTATTTTATCATACTAAAACAAATAGTTACGAAGAGTATTCAGCCATTCAACCCGGAAGTCGCAGACACAGACCATCGCAAATCAGCGCCATGGATATGTTATTCACACTGTTACCCACAGACTCGCCTGCGAGTCAGGCTGAATCGGCTTGCCTAAACCGGATCAGGAATGATGTGACCGGCAGGCGCATGACCAGAAGGCCCAGAATAATAGCCAGGTAGACCAATGGCTCGATCTGAAACCCCTTCGCCAGCATCACATAATGAAGCGCGCCCAGAATTGCTGCCGGGTAGACCAGACGATGCAATTTGCGCCAACGAGGCCCCAAACGGCGAACCGCCCAGTTGTTGGACGTGATTGCAAGCGGCAGTAACAATACAAAGGCAGCCATGCCCACCGTGATATAGGGCCGCTTGATAATGTCCGCCCAGATTTGGCTGGGAATCTGAACATCCAGAACCAGCCAGATCAACAGGTGCAATGCGACATAGGAAAATGTCAGTACACCTATCGCGCGGCGGAACTTCATCAGATTTAGGCCAGCGAAGCGACGCAAGGGCGAAATCGCGAGACCCAAAATCAGAAGCTGCAGCGCCAGTTCGCCAAACTCGTGCTCGAGCGCCTCGATCGGCTCGACCCCGAGACCACCGGTCATGCCCTGATAAAACAACCAGGGCGCAGGCAGTGCGCCCAGCAGATAAACAGCCCAATTGGGAAGCCGTCGCAAGAGGTCGTTGAGCCGCCGCATCATCTCAGTAGTTCTTCGCCAGATCCATGCCTTCGTAAAGGCTGGCGACCTCATCTTCATATCCGTTGAACATCAGCGTCGGGATTCGCTTGGCAAACAGACCTCCGCCGATTTGACGTTCCGAAGCCTGCGACCAGCGGGGGTGATCCACATTGGGGTTCACATTGCTGTAGAACCCATATTCCCTAGGACCTGCCATGTTCCAACTTGTCGGAGGCTGGGTATCCGTCAAGGTAATCCGCACGATCGATTTGATCGATTTGAAGCCGTATTTCCACGGTACCACCAATCGCAAAGGCGCGCCGTTCTGGTTCGGGATGTCCCTGCCGTAGATCCCAGTAGCCATAATGGTCAGCGGATGCATCGCCTCATCCAAACGCAGCCCTTCGCGATATGGCCAGTCTAGTACCGGATACGCCACACCCGGCATCTCATCGGGACGATAGGCGGTCTCAAACGCCACGTATTTCGCGCCGTCCTGAACGCCAGCCATGCCGAGTAGATCTGCCAGTTCAAACCCGTTCCAAGGTATCACCATCGACCAGGCCTCAACACAGCGGAACCGATAGATTCGCTCCTCAACAGTCATTTCAGACATGATGTCTTTGAAATCATAATCACCAGGGCGGTCGACCAGACCGTCGATGGTGACACTCCAGGGCTCGGTCACCAGTGTGTGTGCATATTTCGCCGGATCATCCTTGCGAGTCCCGAACTCATAATAATTGTTGTAGGAAGTAATCTCTTCCCATGTATTCGGTTCAAGCGCCTCGGCCGCCGCTGGCCGCGCCAGACTCGCCAGCCCGACACCCGCCAAACCGGCCATGACCTGTCGCCGGTTCAGAAACGCCGCCCTTGGGGTGACGTCCGCATGCGTCAGTTTGTTGGTCCAGCGATGCGCCATTTGGTTCTCCGTTATCCATTAACCTCGAAACTGAGGTAAGGTCTGATAGCACAGAGCCAAGGAAACAGGCGTCACGATTGAGCGAACAGATTGTAACGAAAATTAGGTACGCTTGGGCGCGAGGATAACGGTCACCCGATGTTCAAGCCGACAACACGGTTTATTTCGCATCCAAGATTGACCGCCTGATAGGTCGGAAAAGGCAGCCGGGCCGAAGTTTCGATATCGCGTCGCACCCAGTCCTGCTCCTCTAATTGCTTGAGCGAGGATGACAATGCGCGATCAGTGATCACCTGAAGATCCGACCTGAGCCCTGAAAAGCGCCGCGGTTGGCGGGTCAGCGCCAGAATAGGAACCGTCCAGCTGCGGCGCAGTAGCTTCAATTCAGTATCGTTCGGCACCAAGGCCAAGATTTCTGCCGCTACAGCCGCCGCCTGAACCCCGGCTTTGGTCAAACGGAATTCAGGTCTTAAAGGGTGGCCGTGGCCCGGGTTCCGTTCAAGCAATCCAAGGCTGACCAGATGTTCAAGACTTGCCGCAAATGCCGTCCGGCTTGCCCCGGTCGCGGCGAGCAATGGGGCCTGCCTGCCCGGAACCCCCTGGTGCAGCTGCGCAAGGATGTTCAGCGACCAGGCCCGGGAGGTAAGCTTGACAAGTAATTTTATGTCCATAATATATATTTACTTTATTTTAGGACAAAAGGAAAGTTCCATGGCCCTCGTTTCCTTAGAAAACACCATCACTCTTGCCATTTCGGTCAAAGATCGCCACGCCAGTGCGCGCTGGTATAATGACAAGCTCGGGTTTGAGTTGATCCATCATATTGATGAGGCGGGTTGGAGCGAGATGCTCACCAAAACCGAAGGCGTCACCCTTGGTTTGGGCGAGCAGGCAGAACCAGCGCCCGGAAACACCGTTCCGGTCTTTGGTGTTGCTGATATCGCAAGCGCACGCGATGCTTTGGAAGGGGCCGGAGTTCGGTTTGACGGCGAAACCGAGACGATTGAGGGGATGGTCAGCACTGCCACATTTTACGACCCGGACGGCAATGCAATGATGCTGGCGCAGGATCTGACCGGGCAGGTCTGAACGCTCTTAGTCGCAATACAAGCCACCAAAAAAAGACCCGCCTGGATGGCGGGTCTCTTCATTACCTGAGATTTAATGCACGACTGCATCATCCGGGCGCGGACGCTCGGACGTTCCCAGCCGGTCGCCGATGATCAAACCATCGGTTCCGGCGGTCACCGGAACGGTCTCACCATCCTTTATCTCACCGGCCAGCAGTGCTTCGGCCAACGGGTTCTGCAGGGCGCGTTGGATCACGCGTTTCAATGGGCGGGCACCGAAGACCGGATCATAGCCTTCATTGGCCAGCCATTCCTTCGCGCCATCGTCCAGTGCCAGCTCGATCTTGCGGGCAGCCAGACGTTTCTGCAGACGTGCCATCTGGATATCGACGATGCCATCCATATCGGCCCGTTTGAGCCGGTCGAAGATGATGGTCTCATCCAGACGGTTCAGGAACTCGGGCCGGAAATGCGCCCGGACCGCATCCATCACGTCGCGCCGCGCCTGCGCGCTGTCCGCTCCTTCAGGCAACTGGCTGAGCGCCTGAGAGCCAAGGTTCGACGTCAGGATGATCAGCGTCTGCTTGAAGTCGACGGTACGACCCTGACCATCGGTCAGGACGCCATCGTCCAGGACCTGCAGCAGCACGTTGAACACATCCGGGTGTGCCTTTTCGACCTCGTCAAACAGCACGACCTGATAGGGTCTGCGCCGCACGGCTTCGGTCAGCACACCACCTTCGTCATAGCCGACATAGCCCGGAGGGGCACCGATCAGACGGGCGACCGCGTGTTTCTCCATGAACTCGGACATGTCGATGCGCACCATCGCGTTGTCGTCGTCGAACAGGAAGTTCGCCACGGCCTTGGTCAACTCGGTCTTGCCCACGCCGGTCGGGCCGAGGAACAGGAACGAGCCCAATGGGCGGTTCTCGTCATTCAGACCGGCACGCGCACGGCGCACGGCGTTGGCAACAGCAGTGACCGCCGCATCCTGACCGATCACGCGGGAATGCAGATCGTCTTCCATCCGCAGCAGTTTCTCACGCTCACCTTCCAGCATTTTCGAGGTCGGGATACCGGTCCAACGCTCTACGACGGAAGCGATCTGTTCAGGGCGCACCGTTTCCTCGGCCATCATGGCGTTGCTTTCGGCGTTTTCGGCCTCGGTCAGCTTTTTCTCAAGCTCAGGGATGACACCGTAGGACAGCTCACCCGCTTTGGCGAGGTTCCCTTCGCGCTTCGCGATTTCCAGATCAGCCCGCGCTTTGTCGAGCTGTTCTTTCAGATCGCGCGCACCGGCCAGCTTATCGCGTTCGGCCTGCCATTGGGCGGTCATCTCGGCGGATTGCTCCTGCAGGTCGGCCAAATCCTTTTGCAAGGTTTCCAGACGATCCTTGGAGGCCGCGTCATCTTCCAGCTTCAGCGCCTCTTCCTCGATCTGCATTTGCAGGATCTGACGATCCAGCTGATCGAGTTCCTCGGGCTTGGAATCCACCTCCATCCGCAAACGCGACGCCGCTTCATCTACAAGGTCGATGGCTTTGTCAGGCAGGAAGCGGTCAGTGATGTAGCGATGCGACAAGGTCGCCGCCGACACGAGCGCCGAGTCCGAGATGCGCACACCGTGGTGCAGCTCGTACTTTTCCTTGATACCGCGAAGGATGCTGATCGTGTCCTCAACTGTCGGCTCAGTGACCATCACCGGCTGGAACCGTCGTGCAAGGGCCGCGTCTTTCTCGACGTATTTGCGGTATTCATCCAGCGTCGTCGCGCCGATACAATGCAACTCACCCCGGGCAAGCGCAGGCTTGATCAGGTTGGCGGCATCCATCGCGCCGTCGGATTTACCGGCACCTACCAGCGTGTGCATCTCGTCGATGAACAGTATGATCTCACCGGCGGCTTCGGTCACCTCGGTCAGAACAGCCTTCAGTCGTTCTTCGAACTCACCGCGATATTTAGCACCGGCGATCAGCGCACCCATGTCGAGCGCGAGAAGCTTCTTGTCCTTCAATGATTCCGGCACATCACCATTGACGATGCGCAGGGCCATGCCCTCGGCAATCGCGGTCTTACCGACGCCGGGTTCACCAATCAGTACCGGATTGTTCTTGGTGCGGCGCGACAAAACCTGCATCGAACGGCGGATTTCCTCATCCCGCCCGATGATCGGGTCGATCTTGCCTTCGGCTGCAGCCTCGGTCAGGTCGCGCGCATATTTCTTAAGCGCGTCGTAGCCTTCTTCCGCCGATGCGGTGTCAGCAGTGCGGCCCTTGCGGATATCGTTGATCGCTTCGTTCAGTTTCTGGGCCGATACAGCACCGGCCTCCAAAGCCTCTTTGGCTTTGGATTTCACCATACACAGCGCCATCAGAACGCGTTCGACCGGCACAAAGCTGTCGCCCGCCTTGGTGGCGAGCTTCTCTGCCTCGTCCAAAACCTTGGCGGTCTGGCCGTCCATATAGATCTGGCTCGCGTCGCCGCTGACCTTCGGAATTTTGCCCATGGCCGCGTCCAACGCCTCAACCACGCGGTTCGGTGCGCCGCCAGCGCGTGTGATCAGGTTGCTGGCCAGCCCCTGATCGTCGTCCATCAATGCTTTCAAGATATGTGTGGGCTCCAGCCTTTGGTGCCCCTCGCGCAGCGCAATGGTCTGCGCGGCTTGCACGAAACCCCGTGCCCGCTCGGTGAACTTGTTCAAGTCCATAGCATTCTCCTTTTCTTAAGCGCCCCGTATTGATGCGCCCGCTTGGCGGCACGCGTCGGTCTGGGCCTCACATTCAATTTGGGAAATGTCTTTTCCCATTCAAGAGGCTAGAGCATATAAAACGGCGTCATCCGCGCGGAATCGAGTAGACGGAATAACCGCCAGTTTCTCCCATCAATTCAGCGTTGTACATTTCGACCAAAGACTGCTCGGCACTGCTGCCTGTAGGGCATGAAACCAGATCTGCTGTATGATCGAGGAAGTTGCCGGTATAGGCTGTTTCCCCGGTCAATTGACACCAGTCGTCTTCCGATCGGTACCCACGCACTAACAGAAGATTGTCATTGGTTGGAGCCGGCGCGACACCGGTTTCGGGCGGATCGCTTTGAGGCGCGTCTTCGCATGCGGCCAACATCAGTGCCGCGCCAAGTACAATTACCTTTTTCATCGTTTCTATCCCTGTTCTGAACGTCGGCACTTTAGCACATTGCGCAAAATAGTGAGTGAACTGCGTCACCTCGGGCTTCACACATGGACAGATCGCCCTGAACCCGTTAGGACGCAAACGTTTGCCAAAAAGGAGCGCCCCATGTCCGATGACCGCCTTATCGTAGCCCTCGACGTCCCAAACGCCCTGCAGGGTCTTGCCATGGCCGAGCGGCTGGGCGACTCGGTTTCGTTCTATAAGATCGGGCTGGGTATGTTGACTGGCGGCGGTCTGGCATTGGCCAACGAGTTGAAACAGGATCACGGAAAGCGCATTTTCTTGGACATGAAGCTGTTCGATATCGGCAACACTGTAGAAAATGCAGTGCGTGGGTTGGCTCAGTTCGATCTGGACTTCTTGACGGTGCATGGTGATCCGCATGTGGTACGCGCCGCAAAGGAGGGCGCTGCAGGCAAGGACATGAAAATTCTGGCGGTAACAGTCCTGACATCACTGAACAGGGACGATCTGGATGCAAGCCTTCTGAAAGCGGGTGACGTACAGGACCTCGTTGTAGAACGCGCGGCCAAGGCTTTCGAGGCCGAAGCTGATGGCGTCATCGCCAGTCCTCAGGAAGCCGCGCTAATCCGCGCCCTGCCCCAATCCGAAGGTCGTTTGATTGTAACCCCTGGGGTACGCCCTGCTGGTGCAGCTTTGGGCGACCAAAAGCGGGTCGCAACCCCGGCCAGTGCAATCGGCGATGGGGCCGATCATATCGTCGTGGGCCGCCCGATTTATCAGGCGGATGACCCCAAAGCCGCCGCACAAGCAGTTTTGAGCGAGTTAAATTCATTGACTCACCATTAGGCGAAAAGCCAAAAATTGCGGAAGGAACGGTGCTCAAGCAATTGACGTTAGGTCAATTTTTCGCGCCACCGCGCCAAATCGTCCCTGTGCCCGAAAACACACATGAAAAACATGAGTTTTATGGCGTTCGGCTTGTGGCTATCGAAAAACGCCATTTTCGGCGATTCTACACGCAAGACACTCCCCAACGGGCCATCTCTTCTTCCTGAGGCTCGTTACCTCCCCCCGCAGGCGCGGGGGGTTTTCTTTCGAAGTCCCGTTCAAAGCTGCGCCGTTTCCGACAAATAATCCCGAAGGCGATCTGCAAAATTTGGAATGGCCAACGGATTCGACAGATAATCCTGCGGACAAATCAGCCTCCACCCCTGCCCTTCGTCCCCAAAACGGATCAGACCAACATCTTCCGGCGGGCGCAGGGCGACGTAGAACCAGCTTTGACCATATTGCCGTGACCAGACAAGATCGGTTACGCACAGGCGCAGCCCAACCTCTTCATCTGTTTCACGCAACGCGCATTCGATCGGTGTTTCGCCTGACTTTTTCCCGCCGCCTGGAAAATCGAGATGACCTGGAAACGGAATGTCTGATCGATCATCTCTTAGAATGACCAGCAGCTTGCGCCCCAGAAACAACGCTATTTTTGCGCCGGCGAAGTCCATCGGTCCTCTTTTTATCCTTATCCATTCGCGATACTTATTAACCTATCGAATGTCTTGATCAATCCGCCGCTGGCCGGAAAGAAACTACATCATGCCCGCCATCTGTCGCGACTGCCTGAAGGAAATTAAGCAAGGGCCGCGCTGCCCAACTTGCAGCAGCCCGAGGGTCAAATCGCACCCAGAGCTGTTTGACCTGACGATCGCGCATATGGATTGCGATGCTTTTTATGCTTCGGTCGAAAAGCGCGACAATCCCGAACTTGTCGACAAGCCTGTGATCATTGGCGGCGGCAAGCGCGGGGTGGTTTCGACTGCCTGTTACGTGGCCCGCGTTCGCGGCGTACGTTCAGCCATGCCAATGTTCAAGGCGCTTCAACTATGCCCCGAAGCGGTGGTGATCAAACCGCGTATGTCGGTCTATGCCAGCGTATCGCGCGAGATACGCACCATGATGGACGAGTTGACACCTGATGTTGAACCACTGTCGCTGGATGAGGCGTTCATGGACCTATCCGGCACCGAGCGGCTGCATGGTGCACCGCCAGCGGTCATGCTTGCACGTCTGGTCAAGAGGATGAAAGATGAGCTGGGCCTGACGGGATCGATTGGCTTGAGCCATAACAAGTTTCTGGCCAAGGTGGCCTCGGATCTCGACAAGCCTCGGGGTTTTTCAGTGATCGGCAAGGCCGAGACGGCTGATTTCCTGCATGACCGGCCGGTGCGATTAATCTGGGGAATTGGTCCGGCGGCGCAGGAATCTCTGGATCGCGCAGGGATTCGCACATTTTCTGATCTTCTGCGCTGGGATCAGGAGGCGCTGACAGCGCGGTTCGGATCAATGGGCTACCGTCTGTGGCATCTGGCGCGAGGGCAGGACAAACGGCGCGTATCGGCCCATGAGCCGATGAAGTCGATCAGTAATGAGACCACTTTTTTCGAGGATACCGCCAGTCTTGAAATTCTGGACGGGCATCTGTGGCGTATGTCTGAAAAGGTAGCCGACCGGGCCAAAGCCAAGGGATTGGCTGGGCGAGTGGTGACGCTGAAGCTGAAACAGGCCAACCACAAGATCATCACCCGGCGGATATCGCTACGCGATGCGACTCAGATAGCGGATCGGATTTATCGCACCGCTCGTGGGCTATTTGATCAGGTTGGCGATCAGGGTCCCTATCGCCTTTTGGGATGCGGCCTGTCTGACCTGTGCTCAGAGGATCAGGCCGATATCTCGGGCGACCTTCTGGATCCCGGTGCAGAACGCCGATCACAGGCCGAACGTGCGACGGACGAAATCCGGCGCCGTTTCGGCAGTGATGCAATCGTAAAAGGTCGTGCGCTGCGCTAGGTCTATTCGGCGGCAAGTGACATTGGATCGGACCCGATACTGGTGATCTGCGCGGTGACCTGCCGCAACACATCACGCAACGCCTCAAAGTTGCCGTTCGGCTGGATCGTTTCCTCGTTCATATAAAGTGACCGATCGATCTCGATTTGAACCGCATGCTGATGGCGGGCAGGTCGACCATAGGTCTGGGTGACGTAGGCCCCTGCAAAAGGCGTGTTGCGCGCCACATTCAGACCCGCGTCGGCAAAAGCGGCCTCGATCTGATCAACGATCACACCGGAAGCGGCCGCACCGAACCGATCGCCCAAAACGATTTCCGGTCGGGCCCGGCGCGAGCCGCCGGCCAGCGCCACCGCCTCGTGCGGCATCGAGTGGCAATCGATCAGAATGGCCTGCCCAAACATCTGATGCGATTCCGCCAGCAGAGATTTCAGACGAGTATGGTATGGACGCCAATAGGTATCGATCCGCAGGCGCGCCTCATCCATAGTCAGCTTGCCGCTGTAGATCGCCCTGCCGTTGGCGACCACGCGTGGAATCACCCCGAGGCCCGAAGTAACCCGCGGATTATGTCCGTGACGACGCGCACCCTGTATCAAAGCGGGGTCCAATTCATCCGAATTGCGATTCAGGTCCAGATAGGCGCGCGGCATGGCCGCGGCGAGCAGCGGTGCACCGAATTCAGCGACTGAGGAAAAAAGCTGGTCGACATACGCATCCTCAGACGACCGAATCATATTGCGGTTCAAAACAGACCGCTTCAACAAAGACTCGGGATAGGTCCGACCGCTATGGGGCGAGGCAAATACCACGCAGGACGTACGCGTTGCGGGCATATCCAGAATATAGGCTGCATTGGTGGCGGCGTCGGGCATGGGCTCTCCGTTGTTCGCACTCAACATAGACCGTAAAATAGTTCTGCCAAACCCCTTGATCCCCCCAACGACTCCTTTTATAGACCCCGCTACCGGCGCGGGGTTCCGCGCCCCATTTCGTTATGGGGCAGGTCACGCAACGGTTTCATGGGCGGTTAGCTCAGCGGTAGAGCACTTCGTTGACATCGAAGGGGTCACAAGTTCGATCCTTGTACCGCCCACCATGAATTCATTGCTCTGGTCTTTCCGGGGCACCCGATTAACCCAGGCGCTGGCCACGTCTTTGATGAAGGCGCCGCAGATTGGAGACAGACCCATGAAGGTCAAGAACTCGCTCCGCTCGCTCAAGAACCGGCACCGTGATTGCCGGGTTGTGCGTCGCAAAGGCCGCGTCTACGTGATCAACAAGACGCAGCGCAAGTTCAAAGCTCGCCAGGGCTAAGGGCTGCACGAACTTAATTCAAAAACCGCGCTTTCGAGCGCGGTTTTTTTATGCCCTGCTTCTAGCGCCCTTTCGTGTCGGCGGAAGTGCCGGAAATCGCTCCGAAAGTCCGGTTCTGAGATTTAGTATTGTTATGAGACGGTCTCGTGCTACGCTTTCCCTGTTTTTTATGACGGGAGGTCGGGTTGGCCAACGATGATCTGGATACGCTATTAGGAACAACCCTGACCGAGATGGTGGCCGATATAGGCCGAAGCGTGGCCCAAGCCGCCGAACAGCTTAGCCTGGATCAGTTGAACGCGCTGAAGAACTATCCTCAGGAACTGCGCGAGATGGGCATTCCGCCAGTCTTTTACCACATGCAGGATGTCGATGTAGAATTGAAGGTCGTCATGGAGATGACCAGCACCACAGAAGAGGGCAAACGCGGGATCATTGGCGCGTTTCTGTGTGGGCCAAAACTGACGCAGACAGATACGCTCGATGCCAGCAGCGCGTCGACCATGCGGATGCGGTTCGCGCCGGGACCGGTGGATGAAGGTGGTTCTGGTGGAGGGGTCGATGGCGACTAAAAAGGACAAGACCCCCAAAAAACAGCCTATAGATGTGCGCGTCACCGAACTGCCCGAGGCCTTCACCACACTGCTTCAGTCATTGGAAAACCGCCTGACCGCGCTGGAGGCGCGCGAGGTCGTGTTGCTGGAGACGATCCAGGACCTGCAAGACCAGATCGACGATCTGGAAGAAGGAGGCGGTGGCATGCTGATGGGCTCGGGTTCTCCGGTGGTGAACCCAATGGCCGGAGGCCAGAGCGGAATGGAGGTTGAAGACAAAGATACGCAGATCGTGGATGCGCAGGTTTTTTCGCAGGCCCTGGGCGAACAGATCCTTGCAGGATCCGACGGCAGCGACGATTTCACCATCGACAATGTCCAGGTCGAAGCCTTTGTTGGGCTTGGTCGGGATGGCGACAAAGCCCAGTTCGCTACAAACGCGAAGAAACAGGCGGTCAGCCAGAACGCAGCGAAGGTCTCGTTCTCGGTCAAAAGACGGTCCGCAACGAAGATTATTGATAGAGACTGAATTCACAAAGGAGATTGGAAATGAGTATCGGGCAGGAACTGCTAAACGTCCCTTTCGCGGAAATGGTTCAGAAACTGGCGATTTCCGTGGCAGAGTCGCAAACTGAATTGGATAGACATTCGACTGATATCGCCAAATACATGGCGGATCAGAAGATCCAGCTTCCCGACCTATCCAACCCCGATGGTCCCCCAAAGGAATTCAGCCTCGTGTCGATGGGTTTCCTGCCCGCGTTCTATGCGGTGCAAGAGGCCGAGATCGAGGTAAAGATGGCGATCTCGATGACCAAACAGACCGAGAAATCAGGCAGCGCATCGGTCAAAGGTGGCTGGGGACCCGTGGCGGCGCAGGTCAACGCAAGTTATTCCTCGCGCTATGCCTATAATCAGGAAGGCGCAAGCAGGCTGTCAATCAAACTGGCCCCAGCTGATCCGCCGGTCATGCTGCAGAAATACATGGAAGCGGTAACACAGGCGATGCTGACCAAAGAACCGGTGCTCAGCGACGATCCGGACCCCGAGCCGGCACCGTCACCCATCCCACCGCAACCCGAAAGAAAACAAAGTAGGCGGCGTCAATCCTGAAGGGGCCGTCCGGCAAGGTAAGTTCAGCGACGATTTGACCAACTAATTTTGTCGGATTTCCTTGCATCCCACCGAGAATCGTTTAATTGACCAAATCAGTCGGGTTAATTCCCGTCACGATTTTCAATGTTGGGACAAATGATGCTGAAATCCTCTACCTGCTTTGCCGCCACCCTGACGGCCCTGATCGCCACCTCTGCCGCAGCCGAGGGCGAGCTGAACCTGTATTCCTCGCGCCACTACGACACCGACGAACGCCTGTATTCCGACTTCGAAGAGGCCACCGGCATCACCATCAACCGCATCGAAGGCAAAGCCGACGAACTGATCGCACGGATGAAAGCAGAAGGCGCGAATTCGCCCGCTGATGTCCTGCTGACGGTCGACAGCTCGCGCCTGGCCCGTGCCAAGAGCGAAGGCATCCTGCAGCCGGTCGAGAGCGCAATCTTAGAGGAGCGTATTCCGGCAAACCTTCAGGACGAAGACAATCAGTGGTACGGCTTTTCTCAGCGCGCACGGATCATCTTCTTTGACAAGGCTGATGTCGCCAACCCACCCGCAACCTATCTGGATCTGGCAAAACCGGAGTATAAAGGGCAGATCTGCATTCGCTCGTCCGGCAATATCTATAACCAGACACTATTGTCATCGATCATTGCAAATCACGGCGCGGAAGAAGCCAGGAAATGGGCTGAAGGTGTCGCCGCCAACATGGCACGCGAACCTCAGGGCGGTGACACAGACCAGCTGCGCGGCATCGTGTCAGGCGAGTGCGAGATTGCGGTTGCCAACACATACTATATGGCCCGCGCTATGCGCAAAGACGTCAAGGGTCTAAGCGCGGATATCGAGATGATCGGCGTGCAATTCCCGGCACAGGATGCCGAAGGTGCACATATGAACCTGTCGGGTGCGGGTGTTGCAGCAAACGCGCCGAACAAAGAAAACGCGATTAAGTTCCTTGAGTATCTCGCAAGCGATCAGGCCCAGGTCTACTTCTCGAACGGAAACGATGAATACCCCGCTGTCGAAGGCGTCGCGCTGGCTGAGAACGTGGCCGCTCTGGGGGAATTCAAAGCGGATGAGGTGAACCTCTCAGAGGCCGCTAAAAACATCCCCGAGGCACAGAAAATCTATAACGAAGTTGGCTGGAAGTAATCCAGTCCGATACCCGAGCAGCAAAAGGGCGCAGATTTCTGCGCCCTTTTTCTATTGTGTTTGAAGTAAAGCAAGGCAATAATCCCATATTCGTAACTGATTCCCATATGTGAGCCATGCTCGACACACTATCAAACCGCCTCGCTAAGCGTCTGAACGAGCTGCGCCAGGGTCATGGCTGGTCGCTTGAGCAGCTGGCAGACCAAAGTGGGATCAGCCGGGCGACACTATCGCGAATGGAAAACGGTGATGTCAGCCCTACCGCTGAAACGCTTGGCCGTTTATGCGCGGCATACGGCCTGCCCATGTCACGCCTGCTGATGATGGTCGAAGACAGTTTCGATCCCAAAGTACCTTTCGAGAAGCAGCCTGAATGGCATGACCCCGAAAGCGGGTTTACACGCCGTTCGGTTTCACCACCGGCGACTGGCCTCAGTGGAGAAGTAATGGAAGGTCATTTGCCCCCAGGTACTGTCATCACCTACGATACTCCGCCCAAGCCGGGACAGGAGCACCACCTGATCCTACTTGATGGAGGGCTAACGTTGACAGTGGACGGGATTGCCCATGCGCTCAGCGGCGGCGACTGCCTTCGCTATCACCTGTCGGGGCCAACGCAGTTCGAAACCGGACCCAAACGCGGTGCGCGCTATCTGTTGGTGCTGATATGATTACGCGATTGCCACAGGAATATTTCGACGAAGCGCTTGAGGATCTGACCGATATCCTGCACCGCTGTGTCCATACCGGTGCTAGTATCGGGTTCATCCTTCCTTTTTCGCGGGACGATGCCCGCGCCTATTGGCGGGACAGGGTGCAGCCCGAACTCCGCGCGGAGACACTCGATCTGTTTGTCGCATATGGTGACGGACGCATTCTGGGCACGGTGCAACTGATCCCCGCCGCAATGCCAAACCAGCCGCATCGCGCGGATGTGGCAAAGCTGCTGGTTCATCCGCAGGCTCGCCGTCGCGGTTTGGGTCGGTCGCTGATGGAGGCACTGCATGAGCGAGCTCGGGAATTGAAACGCACGATGCTGGTGCTGGACACCCGTAGCAGCGATCCTTCACGCTTGCTGTATCAGTCGATGGGTTTTCAGATTGCCGGAGAAATTCCGAACTATTGCCGAAACCCGTTTGAGGATCGGCTGGAGCCGACCACTTACATGTTCAAGGACGTCACCTAGCTGCCCGTCGCGCGCGCATTCGCGACAGAGCATTCGGCGATCCCCGAAGGTCCCGACATAGGTCGGCACCAAAGGCCTACAGCCGCGCGCCATCGACAGCAAAGGGCGCTCGTTGACTAAAGAATTTGATACCGCAAGCGCATCGGGATCCTACTAGAACCGAAGGAACTCCAGAACTGTCCCGGCTGGTAACACCTCAGTTTCCGCCGGAATGATCGCCAACCCATTGGCTTGCGCCAGAAGGGCAACGCGCCCGCTGTAAGACTCGGCCATCAGGCGCAATCGCGGTGCGCCATTCGGTGTACATCCGTCGATGCTTACCGGGCGGTACTCACGCCGCCCCGCGCGGCGTTGAAGAGGTTCTGCCAAAACCGCCTGCTCGGGGGTGCGTTCGTTCCGATGCAGACCGGCACGGCGTTCCATCATCCGCGCACCAATGATCTGCCACGTCACAAAGGCCGAAACCGGATTTCCCGGCAGGCCCACATAAAGCGCATCACCCCGACAACCGAACATGATCGGCTTGCCGGGTTTCATCGCCACTTTCATCACCTCGGTTTCGCCACCGATTTCACTGAACAGGCGCGGCATGTGGTCTTCGTCCCCGACCGAAACACCGCCCGTGGTGATGATCAGGTCCGAGCTATTACAGGCCTCCCTCAAGACCTGCTTCAGCAGCACCGGATCATCTTCGACCGGGCCTCGGTCGGCTAGTTCGATCCAGGGTTTATCCAGCAAAGCCAACAGCATGTAGCGGTTCGAGTTGTAGATCTGTCCGGGGCCAAGCGCTTCACCCGGCTGGCGCAGCTCGCTGCCGGTCGAAAAGATCGTGACCTTGAGCTTGCGAAAAACCTTCACCTCGCCATAACCAGCCGAGGCCAACGCGGCAGCCTCGCGCGCGGAAATTTCACACCCGCGCCGCAGGATCGGGGCACCAGCTTTCAAATCCTCGCCCGCGCGACGGATATGCTGACCGGATTTTGGACGGCGGTTGAACCGGATGCGATCGGACTGAAACTCACAGTCTTCCTGCATTAATACCGCATCGAACTCGGACGGCACCGGCGCTCCTGTGAATATACGCAAGGCACTGCCATCTGGCGCATCGTGTGCGCCGCTATCGCCGGCGGCTATGCGACCGCCAACTAGCAGTTCGAACACAGGCCCCTCGCCCAGATCGGCGCTGCGAACGGCATAGCCGTCCATAGCCGAGTTATCGAAGGCGGGCATGTCTACCTTGCTAGAGCAATCCTCGGCCAATATCCGGCCAATAGCCTGCACCAGCGGTAGTGTTTCGGTATCCGTGATGGGGTTGGCCACGGACAAACCGCGCCTTAGGGCGTCATCTACGGTCAGGTACATATGAGCATGGTGGTCGCAGGCACATCCATCAGCCATTTTGGGCCTCCACATACGCAAAGAGCTCTTCGAAACCGACCCGCTCGGCCTCTCCAAGTTTAGGTAGATAGGCCTTGGCTTCTTCGAGATTCGAGCTTGGATCACCAACTACCAGCAGCATGACCATTCCGTGACGCCCATGAACGCGGCAACGGATGCCGTAGACTCCCTCTTTCTCGAAAGTCAGATCCAGTTCGGGTTTGCCCCGAATCTCGAAGACGCGCGCGCCCACGGGTATCATTCGAGGAATGGCAGTGACCGTGTGCCGCCCGGTCGAGCCTTTGAAACGCACAGTCGCCCCAGCGGGAACCTGCAGGAATTTGGGTTCGAACCGAAATGCATGCGCCGGAGTGTCGGCGTTCAGGTCGATGACCTGATGAACTACGGCAACCTCGGGGATCTCCTCGGCCAGTGCGACACTACCAAAAGCCATTGCCCCCGTTAGAATCGCCGCGCCTAGTTTCAGCGAAATCGCCATCTATCCCTCCGGTTTCAGACCGCCCGGTAGGGGTCTCCCAACAGGTCGGCCAAAGCGCTGATCAACACCGGCCACTGGGCGCGGCGGTTCTCGTCGCGCAATCCGGCCAACAATTCGCGCCCAATGGACACCAAGGCAGGGGTGCTGTCATTGACATAGGTCACGATCCGTTGCTCAGGATTGGCCAGAAGGAAGGGTACGATGGCCGCACCTGCCTGATCCGGGGCCGTTTCAGACAAAAGCCGCATCGCCGCCTGCCGTACCGGGGCCGAGACATCGTCCAGCAAGCTGCGCGCCACATCGGCCGTCCCGTCCCAGCGGGTCAAAATCTGCATGGCGTCGATACGAAAGGCAGTATCTCCGGTTTTCAGCATAGCCCGCAATTTGCCCCGCAGCGCATCCTGCGGTGGCAGGTCAGCCTGTTGCAGCAGGTTCAGCGCCTGCAGGGACAGATTGGCATCGGTATGCGAAAGCCCCTGTGTGATCAGCTCGATCAAATGCGACTGCTTCAGTTCGGACCCATTGCGCGCGACCGACAAGCCCAGTGCCGCCAGCGCCTGCGCAGCGATCTCGGTCTCGGGGTCCTGCGCGATCTGCGCCAGCATGATCTGCATACCTGTGACGTCGCCCAGCAGGCGGATGGCCGAAATGCGGGTCTCACGCTCCAAGGCTTCGGCATTGTCATCCAACGCCACGCGGCGGCGTTTGGGATGGCGGGTGGCCTTGACCAACAATGCCTGCTCGCGTGGCGTCAGGGGGTGCAGGGCATCATCCTCGGCCTCTTTCTTCATCTCTGCCGCGATAGCGTCATGGCCAAGGATTGCGCCGAGGCTGGAGGTAGGGCCGTTTTCACCACCGTCGGATACATCCAGCCCTGCCTCTTCAAGCGCGGCGATGTCGGTTTGCGGGGCCTCTTCCTCGTGCGCGTCTTCGACCACGCTCATCGGGGCGAGCGCGAAGGACAGCAGCAATTCGCGGCCCTGCTGCTGGTTCACATGCGGGCGGTCGGTGTCAGTAACAATCATCGCCAGCGAGGCCACGGCCTTCAGCCGCACCGACCGGAAGGGCGCGCGGCAGGCTCGTTGCAGCCATTCTGCCGCCTCACGCAGGGGCGAGGTCGCCAGCGCGTCGACGATGGCCCATTGGATACGCTCGGCCTTGAGGTCGTCCGCCTCGACCGAGAACAGCGCGTTCAGCCGATCTGCCACCAGTTGCGGGGCCAACGCCGCCAGCAGGCCCAGCGCCTGCGCCGAGACCTCAGGCTGTTGTCCGGTTGCCAGGAAATCCAGCACCTGCCAGCGCAGGTCGTCTTGATCAACGATAGGCTGGCTGCGGTCCAGCCGGTCGATCAGCGCCAGTTGCACCTTGGCGCCGGGGTCGCGCATCATGCGGTCCAGCAGTTCGGGTTCCGAGAAGCCCGAGAGGTTCAGCGCCGCGATACGAATATCCTCGATTGCGTCGGTCAGCGCCTGTTCGACCAATGCGGGGTCGCTTGGCATCAGCGCCTCATAGGCGATCAGACGCACGGCCCCGTCCTTGTCGGTGACAGCCTTGCGCAAAATGGCTTCGGCCTCGGGTCCTCCGATGGTGGCCAGCGTGCGCAGAGCGCGGTGACGCAGACGGCGGTTCGAGGATTGAGCGAACACACCCAAGGTCGGCACGGACGGCGTACCGATCTGGCCCAGCGCTTCGCAGGCCACATCCCCCAGTTCTTGCCCGTCTTCGTCCATCAGGGCCATGACAATGGGTTCAATCGCAGCCGCATCGCCCATGCGACCTAACGCTTTGATCGCCGCGATCTGAGTATCCAGCCAGTCGTCCCATTCATCCTGATGCAGCTCGTCCTCGTCCCACGTGATATCCTCGCCGCGACCAGTGACAAGCGTGCGCAGGTAAGGCGCCGCGTCTTCGGATTTCAACTCGGCCAGAGCGGTGACGCAGGCCAGTTTCACCTCACCGCAGGGATCATGGATCAAGTTTTCCAGCAGTTGCGGCGCGGCCTCCGTTACGCCCAGCGCGCCCAGCGCTTGGGCTGCGTCTTGCCGGACGTCTTCGTCATCATCCAACAGCGCCTCGATCAAGGCCGGGCTGTTACTGGCCCCAATGGCGGCCAGGGCCTGAATGGCGCGCAGGCGGATCACGTCATAATCAGATTTTGCGTAGTCGGAGAACAGGCTGGTGGCCTCGTCACGCAGGGCGGTATCGGAATGCATGTTCATATCAGGTCTGCCATGTTTTGCGTTGGGACGGGTTGGGTGAATGTGGAAGACAGGTTTCCCAACCGAAGCCTGCCTTCCAGGTGGTCCCTTCTGCAGTGGGACCGGACCCGAGGGGCGGCATGGCGTCCGCCCCCCGGAAAAGCGTCAGGCGATATCGCGCGGCGCGAAGGACATCGTGCGGAACGAGGTCTTGTAGGGGCTCGGCCCCAGCTTGCGGACCTTGGCAACGCCCATCTTGTAGTTGTAGTTGCCGCTGATCCAGTCGACGATCCGGCCCTCAAGCGCGTTGGCGGGCTGCTGCATGTGCAGGAAGTCCATGTAAACGACGCTTTTCTTTATGGCGGGCGTAACCATGGCCACGGCGGTGATCGCCGCTTTGGTCAGTTCGATATGCCCGTTCTCCATCAGTTTCGAGAACTGGAAGTCGTCGCCTTCCACACCCAGCAAAGTGTGCTTGTTGCCCGGAACACGTTCCGAGTAAACCATCACGTAATCACCGTTTTCGATGCCACGCTCGGCCGCATCGTCGGGGTGAATCTCGACCCAGTTTTCCGGCCAGCGCTGCACGATATAGGGGCGGCGGCGGTCGTCGAAACCAGACTGCCAGCGTTCGTTGATCCGACCGGATGTGGCCCACAACTCGCCTTCGTCCTTGTTGGGTTTCAGCCATTCCCAGTAATCCGAGAACAGGCCCCACGGCGATTTCTGGATGTTGCACTTGCCGGTCTGGCTGTTGAAGTGCGTCAGCTTCTTGTTGAATACATCCGCACCAGCCGCACCGGTATCGGGCAGCGTGCGGGTTGTGTCATGCAGACGCTTGGTTTCAATCAGCGTGACACCGTCGGCATCCAGCATGACCGGGCATTGCACACCATCGGTGCCGAATTCTCGGACCTTCTGGTGCAGACCCTTGCCCTCTTTCTTTGCCAGACGGAAGACCGCGTGGAAGTCCTTGCGCGACCCGCGCGTAAAGCGCACGGCCTCTTCGGCGACCTCGTTCGAGTTCTGCCAGTCGAACCCGTCAAAGCCCATCCGCTGTGCCAGTTGCGCAATGATCCACCAGTCGGGCTTGGCCGCACCGGGCGCATCATAGAACTTCTGGTACAGGCGCAGGCGGCGTTCGCCGTTGGCGCGCAGAAAGTCCTCTTCGCCCCAGGTCGCTGCAGGGAACACGATGTCGGCATAGCGGTTGCCGATCGGATCCTGCAGATAGATGTCCTGGTTGATGACCACCATGCCACCGCTGTCGGCGCGGGCCTTCAGCGTGTCGATCATTTCTTGCTTGTCGAAAGACGCAATCTGATGCGGGTTGCGGACGGTCAGTTCCTCGAACTTGTCAGCTAACTGTTGTGAACCACACATCGCCTGAATCCATGTGGTGCCGATCACATGGGCCATACGGGTATGACCTGCGATCAGATACCGGTCCGTATCCATGGCGCGGCGACGGCGACCCGGCAGTTTCTCGGGCGACTTGTTGCGCGGGTACTTCCCGCCCTTCACGCCGCCCCGCTGGTGACCACCGGCCCGGCCAATCACCTGACCCGGACGACCTCCACAGCCACAGATGATGCCCAGAGCGGAGATCGCCTGTGTGTTGCCGGTGTTGTTCGACCAGTAGAACCCTTTCTCGATCATGACCGAGGTTTTGGGCCGGGTGCCATCCGCCTTGGGTTTGGCCAGCCATTCGGCGGCAGTATAGATTTTCTGCACGTCGATTTCGGCCATAGCAGCAGCGGTTTCAGGCGCGAATTCGTCCTGCGACAGCAGCCACTCTTTCCAATCCTCGAAGCCTTTGGTCTGGAATTTGCCCCAGGTCGTACGCCACTGCCATGGCGTGTTCCTTGTGCCCTGACCGAAGCCGGACGAGCTTTCCCACTTGTTGTTGACCCATTTCTTGATCCAGTCGCTGTCTTCCCAGCCATTTTCCACGATGACCCGGGCGATGGCGTTGACGACCAGCAGGTCGGTGCCGGGCAGAACGTCGATATGCAGGCCACCCATCTTTTCAGCATGGGCAACACCGGCAGACCGGCGCGGGATCAGATAGATCTCTTTCTGGCCGTTCTGCATCCCCTTCATCATCCACTGGGTATAGAGGATAGTCTTGGTCTCATACGGGTCGGTGCCGCAGACCAGAAGGGTTTCCGCATCGCGCCAGTCTTCATAAGACGGACCGAAATTGTCGAAACCCGCATCCCGGAAACCGGGGGTCGAGGTCACGTCGGACGGCGTGTCGTGGAAGGTGAAGTTCGCGGTGTTGATGTGGCGCAGCGCGTATTTCGAGATCGCATAGGTGTTCTCGATATACTGATAGCTGAAGGTTTTCACGCCATAGGCATTGGTGCCGTGTTTGGCGATGACGTGGTTGCCCACCTCAGCCGCAACATCCAGCGCCAGATCCCACGGAACCGGCATCAGCGTGCCATAGATTCGCATCAGCGGCGTCTTCAGACGGTCGCGAGTGGGCGTCTGCGGGTTGTAGCATTTCTGCGCGATACACCCGCCCCGCAAAGAGCTGTCGCCGTCGGTGTTGACGTATTGCGTGTCCTTGTCGGGGATGATCACAACGTGGTGCGGCTGACCTTTGTGCAGGACGATATTGTGTTGGTTCGGCGCGACCCAGGCACCCAGCGGTGCAACAGGGAAATCCTCGCCAAACGCGTTTTCGTCCGCGGTGGGGCCGCCGGGTTTGGCCGTCACGGGCCAGCGATAGACTTTGTAACCACAAGCCACGATGCAGTAGTCGCAGGCGGTCGAGATGACCTCGGCCCCTTTGGGCGGCAGCGGGACGTTGGTTTCGGGTACGTAATACGGGGTTGCCATGATTCCGCTTCCCTTATGCAATCAGGTTGTCGTAACGGCCGTAGATCAGGCCGAACATGCCAACGGCGTAGATGTCATCGCCGTCCAGCTCCAAAAGGACCTGCGGCAGCGACTGATAGGCCTGCCCCGAGACGAGGATGCCGTGCCGTGTCACGTCATAGGTGGACAGGTGCAACGGGCACGGGCCCAGCACCTTATGTTCAGACTTGTAGCTGTCATACATCGACCCGCCCTGATGGGTGCAGGTGAGGTTGAAGGCCACAACATCCTTTTGCGGACCAATGCCGCCGCCGCTTTCCACGCCGGTTTTCACAAGGATCGAGTCCGAATAGTCGCCCTCGTCCGGGTAGTAGAACTCGACCGGCACATCCTGTTCCAGTTCGGACAGTTTGCCGATCAGCTTGCGCGGATAGGTCGATACCAATGCGGGCACCTGTTCCGCCTGGCCATGGCGGGTGGGCATGGTCACCATCACGGCAAAGGTGGTGGCACCCGAGGCGAACAGGAACTGGCGGCGGTTCACGGTGCAGGCCTTTTTGGCCTCGCCCGAACAGCTGCATCCGGTTGCGTTATGATCTTTCATGACGCTTACTCCTCTGCTGCAACCGCAGGAAGCGGCTGGTAGTCCGGCAGTTCGGGTTCCTCGATCAGGATTTCCTCGCCGGACAGGGATTTCAGGAAGGCCACCAGATCCGCCTTTTCCTGATCATTCAGGCCAAGGGGTTGGATCAGCGGGGATTTGTTTTCAGCGAACTCATTCTCGCCGCCGCCCTGGTTGTAGTACTCGACCACATCCTCAAGCGTCTCCAACATGCCATTGTGCATGTAGGGTTCGGTATAGAGGGTGTAGCGCAGGCTGGGCGTGCGGAACTTGCCCTTGTCGGCCTTTTCCTTGGTGCGGAAATAGAAGCCGGGGTCGTCCTTGGTGTGGCGATACATCTCTTCGGTCGAGCCTTTGGCATATAGCTCATACCGGAAGGTGACCTGCGCCAGACCATCGTCCTGCCAACCATCATAGGCGGGTACGCCGGTGTTGTAGTATTTCTCATCCGACAGCAGCGCGCCGTTGTGGCATTCGGAACATTGCGCCTTGCCGGTGAACAGTTCCAGCCCGCGTTTCTGCTCGTCGGTCAGCGCCGCATCATCCCCGCGCAGATAGTTGTCGAAGGGCGTGTCGGTCTGAACGATGGTCCGTTCAAACGCTGCGATGGCGCGCCATGCGTTGCTGATGCGCGGCCATTGATCGCCGAAGACATCGTTGAAGCGTTCGACATATTCGGGGACGAAGGCCAGGCGCGCCTCCATCATGTCGGCCTCGCCGTTGCCGGCGACCGCACCGCCTGCGGCGGATTTGGCCTGGCTCTCAAGGCTCTTGGACGAGCCCGCCCAGAACAGCTTGCCGTAATAAGCCGAGTTCACAACCGTCTGGCTGTTGCGCCAGTGGGTCGTGCCGGGATAGCCGAACGAGATTGGTGCTTCGACGTCCCAGCCCACATCCGGCATGTGACAGGCCGAACAGGGGGTCGACGGGTTGCCGCCCAGACGCGGATCGAAGAACAGCATCTTGCCCAGTTCGATCTTGGCCTCGGTCTGGGGGTTGTCCAGCGGTATGGGCGGCTCACCCAGTGCCACCAATGGCGCATCGGGGTCGGGGTCTGCCCCGCCGATACCGGCCTCAATCTCCATGCTGGTTTCTGCAAAGGCTTGCGAACCAAGGGCGGCAACCAGAGCAGCGGTGGCGATTGTACCTGAAAGGTAAGACTTAAGGTCTTTCATGGGTCCACTCCTCAGTTTGTCGCGTCTTGCCAGTTTTCGATCGGCGCATAGTCCGTATCGATGTCCTCGGCGACGAAGTCGGGGCCGGTCAGCGGCTCACCAGACAGCGCCTTAAGGAAGGCCACCAGCTGTGCTTGTTCGGTCTCGTTGAGGCCAAGCGGCTTGATGCGCGGATCCTTGTTTTCATCTTCGCCACCACCGGCGTTGTAGAAGGCCACCACATCCTCGAGCGTCGCAATCGAGCCGTTATGCATATATGGCGCGGTATAGGTCAGCTCACGCAGCGTGGGGGTCATGAACGTGCCGAATGTATCGGCGGTGTGAGTGCGGATATACGCACCGGGGTCGGCGCGCAGGTTCATGTAATTCTCGACGCCGAGGAACTTCATCATGGTCACAAAGGTGATGTGACGTTCCGGGGTCGCCCAGATATCGGGGTTGTCGCCCACGCCGATATTGTGCGGCAGATCATCCGTGAACCGCTCGCCCGAGTGGCAGGAATTGCAGCCGCTGGCATTGAACAGCTCATAGCCCGCCTTGGCGTCTTCCGACATCTCGCCGGTATCGAACGGCGCGCCGCGCGAAATCAACGTTTTCAGATATTCCGGGATGGCGTTACGGACCCCGCCGTTCGACGGCTCGCCAAATCCGGCGGCTTCGAACATCTCGACATAAACCGGATCTTGCTTGATGCGTTCCTGCATCAAACGCATATCCATGTTCATCGAGTATGTCTCGGTGATGCTTTCGCGGGTCGCGTCGTTGAGGTTGGTGCCAATGCGCCCGTCATGGAACCACGCGGCGCGCTTGGCGCTGTTAATCAACGTCGGCACGTTGCGGAAATGCAGGCTGCCGGCATAGGCATCCGATAGGGCCTGCCCGTCGGTAAAGCCGTTTTCCGGCTGGTGGCAGCTGGCGCAAGACAGTTCGGTGTCGCCAGACAGGCGCGGGTCAAAAAACAAACGTTTGCCAAGTGCCGCCTTGGCTTGGTCGAACTCAATGGCTTCTACCGGACCCGGCTGTTCCGCCTGGGCATGGTGAACCGGGAACGCAACACCAACCGACAGCAATGAAACTGTCGACAGTGCCGAGAACCACGTTCTGGCTTTGGTCATCATTTAAAAAGCCCTCATTATCCGCAAATCTGATCGCTCCGGTTAACCGGAGATCGACGAGGCGAATATTAGAGGTTCATATATCGCGATGCCTTGATCGAGATTAAATCCGCAGAGAATTGGCGACGTAATCGTCGCTTATCTGAACCAAGGCCGCGACTGTCAGACGTCGATATCCAGAGCAAGCGCATGGATACGGGGGACTATATCCCCCAATGCCGTATGTACTGCGCGATGGCGGGCAACGCGGGATTGCCCCTCGAAAGCCGCCGAACGAATAAGGACGTTGAAATGACTCTCACCGCCCTCCTGATATCCAGCGTGACCACGATGGCTCTCGCTGTCGTCAACCACCTCCAGCTCACGCGGGTTAAATGCTGCCTGCAATCGTTCACGGATTTCGTCGGTCACGCTCATTTTTATGCTCAACGGCAAATAAATTGCCGTCCCCCTCTTCTACTTTCGGCTGCTTAGATTAAACTGCTGCCTCCGAGTCGAAAAGATGCCTTCGTGAGGTTGTGCAGATGGTAAAGTCAGATCCCTTCGGATTCGATATGTCCGTGTCGAGCGCTAAGAAAAAGAAGCCGCGCGGCCGTCGGGGTATGTCAGGTGCGTCCGAAACTTCGGTGCGAATCTGTGATCATGAGGGCTGTGAAGAACCCGGTAAGTTTCGCGCGCCCAAAGCTCCGGACGTGCTGGATGATTTTTTCTGGTTCTGCCAGCAACATGTGCGCGAATATAACCAGAAATGGAATTTCTTCGACGGCACCACCGAGGCCGAACTAAACGCGCAGCGTTCGAAGGACAAAGTGTGGGAGCGTGAGACCAAACCGATGGGCGACCCTGAGGCCCGTGCCTGGGCACGTCTGGGGATCGAGGACCCGCATCAGGTTCTAGGCGAAAACGCCACCAAAAATCCCGGCCGCGCCAATTCCGGCGGTCGACGCCTGCCACCGACCGAGCGCCGCGCGATTGAGATCCTCGAAGCGCAAGATAGCTGGTCGAAGGCAGAGATTCGCAAAGCCTACAAGAAGCTGATCAAGGTGCTGCACCCGGATATGAACGGTGGTGACCGATCTCAGGAAGAGCAGTTGCAAGAGGTCGTCTGGGCCTGGGATCAAATCAAGGACAGCCGCAGCTTCAAGTAGTATCCAACGGATACGGGTCAGCAGCGTTCCGTCTCACGAATAGTGCTTGTTGCGGGACATCTTTCCGATTCCCGGGTTCATACTGTTCGTGGGATCGATCGACTTGTAGAAAGCTGCCAGATCGGGTTTGGCTGCATAGAGATGGCCAACATTATGTTCCGCCGGGTATTCAGCGCCGCGTTTGTCCAGCAACTTTAGCATTGCGGCCTTCAACGCGTTCGGGTCTGCGCCTTTCTTGACGATGTAATCCTGATGCAGAACATGACACATGAAGTGGCCATAGTAGAGCTTGCCGACCAGTTGATCCGCGATCTCAGCTGGCAAGTCTTCGAACCAGTCGACGTCATTGCGGCGCAGCGCGATATCAAGGGCGATGATATCTTCCACTTCGGCTGCATGAACCTTCATATAACGAATGGCTGCACCTGCGGCAGCAAAACGATGTAGCCCAGCGATCTTTGCCTCACGCAGGTCGCATTCAAAGAAATCCAGCTTGTCTTCGGCAGTCATGTCATTAAGTAGATCGCGCGCTTCATCGATACCGCCATCGCGCATTTTGAGTATGAGGTGATGCGGATACCGATCCCGATAGGCCCGCATCCGGCGCGGCAGGATATCGGGCCAAAGTCGCATCGCGAACTGCATGAATCGATCGGTAAAATTGCCGAGAACCGGTATGCCTTCCAAACGCGCGTCCACCGCGCCCTTCAGCGCAAAGAAAGTGGGCAAACGATCGGTGCCCAACTTGTCAATCATCACCATGGTGTCTTTGCCATAGCGGTCAGAGATATCGAATACCTCCTCATGCATGTATTCAGCGCTGACCGGCAGGGTTTTGAAGTCGGACAGGATGCGACGGCGCAATTCCGTGAATGCCTCGGTGTCATGCGCCCCGACGTAGAAAGTACGTTCTGCTTCGTTCTTGGCATATGTATCCAGCCGAACCGCAAAAACCGCCAGTTTACCCGCGCAGCCCGCTGCTTCGTATAGACGCGACTCATCAGCGTTAAAGCGTGCTGGCGTTTCAGCATCTACATTACGCACCCGACGGGCGTAATCGGTGTCAGAGGCTTTGCGATTGTCGGTCTCTATATCAGTTGCTGAGAAATCACCGTTCTGCAGTCGGGTCAGGATTTCTTCGGGTGTATCACCCAACTGCATGCCCAGATGATTGACCAACTCAAGCTCGCCGTCCTGAGTGATCCGCGCGTACAGTGACAGCTCGGTATAGGAGGGGCCGCGCTCGACCAGCGAACCGCCCGAGTTGTTGCACACCCCGCCAACGACTGAGGCACCGATGCACGAAGATCCGATCACCGAATGCGGCTGGCGGCCAATCGGGTCCAGCAGCTTTTCCAGCGCAAACAGTGTGCTGCCCGGAAAGCTGATGACCTGCTTGCCATCATTGATCAGATGCAGATCGTCCATCCGCCGCGTGTTGATCAACACTACATCACGATCGTAGCTACCCTTGGGCGTAGACCCTTCGGTCAGGCCGGTATTGGCGGCTTGCATGATGACAATTTTGTCAGCGGCAACACAGGCCTGCAGCACCTGCCATTGTTCCAGCAGCGTAGCGGGCTGAACCACCGCGAGCGCGTCCCCTTCACCCGATCTGAACCCCCGGCGAAAGCGGCGGGTGCTGCGCGACGAAGTCAAAACGCGCCGCCGCCCACAAATGGCCTGAAGACGCTTGATCAGATCGGCATCGTTCATCCCGCTACCCTCCGTTAATACGCGACCGAGGGCAACCACGTGGCCAGTTGCGGCCACAAGAAGACAAAGAACAGGCCGGTCAGCTGCAGGATCACGAATGGGATAATCCCTTTGTAGATGTCAGTCAGCTTGATCTCGGGCGGGCAGACCCCTTTCAGATAGAAAAGCGCAAATCCAACCGGAGGTGTCAGGAAAGAGGTCTGCAACGTCACCGCCACAAGGATTACGAACCACACCAGCGCAGGTTCATCGATGACACCGAAGCCGTCGATATCCAGGCCCAGCCCGTTCACGATGGGGCGCATCAAGGGCAGAACGATGAGCGTGATCTCGATCCAGTCCAGCACGAAGCCCAGCAGGAAGACGATGAACAGGATCATGAAGACGGTGCCATTTGGACCGAGCCCGGTACCGTGGATCATATCTTCGATCAAGGCATCTCCGCCCAGTTCCCGCAGGACGTATGAGAACACGGTAGCGCCTAAGAAGATTGCGAAGATATAGGCAGTAGTGTTGAACGTGGCTTTCAGCACATTCACCAGCTTGGCCAGCGTCAGCTTGCGATACCCCAGCGCCAGCAGTGTGGCACCCAGCGCACCTACGCCCGAAGCTTCGGTCGGTGTGGTCAGGCCCGCAAAGATCGAACCCAGCACTGCAAGGATCAGAGCCAGCGTCGGCAGCACTGCAATCAGCACGTCCTTAACCGCGTTCCAGTCGGGGCGCTTAGCACCCTCGGGCACTGGGGCCACGTCGCGTTTGATCAGGGCGATGACGAAGATATAGGTCAAGTACAGCGCGCCAATGATCACACCGGGGAACACTGCAGCCATAAATAGGTCGCCGACCGATAGCGCCATCTGGTCCGCCATGATGACAAGCATGATCGACGGCGGGATGAGGATGCCCAGCGTGCCTGAAGCGCTGACCACACCGGCGGCCAATGAGGGGCTGTATTTCTGCTCCATCATCGACGGTAGCGAAAGCACACCCAACAGAACCACAGACGCCCCAATGATCCCGGTCGAGGCGGCCAGAATGATGCCGATCATCGTTACCGTGATCGCCAGCCCGCCGCGCACTGTGCCGAACAGGCGCTGCATCGAGGACATCAAACGCTCGGCCACACCGGATTCGTCCAGCATCAGGCCCATGAAGATGAACATTGGCAGCGCCACCAGAACCGCATTTGACATGGTGGCATAGACCCGGTTCACCACAGCGCCCAGCGTCAGATAGTCCAGACCGGTCAGCGTTTCCTCAAGCCCGGTCCAGTTCATCATGCCATTGTCGAACAGATAGGCCAGACCGCAATAGGCAACGCCAACCCCGGCCAGCGTCCACGCCACCGGGAACCCGGTGAACAGCAACGCGATGAAGGTCAGGAACATGGCGATGACCAGTTTTTCCTCGGTTGTTTCAACGAGGAAGGTCAGCGCTGTTGCGACCACAGCAAAGCCCAGAAGGGCCCAGATGATCAGGCGCAGACCCTTGCCCTGACGCTCTCCATCCAAATTCATGAATAGCGCGTGCACGTCGTGGATCAGCCGCGCCGCTGCAGCCAATGCCAGCAATACAAAACTGGCCGGGATCACACCTTTCAAGGCCCAACGCGCGGGCAGGCCGGTGGGGCTGTCCGAGGATTCGTTAACCCTCCAGCTTTCGTAGAAATAGTCATAGCCCTGATCGATCATCAGATAGATGAACGGCACGAGCAGGGTGAAAATTCCGATGATCTCGATGATCCGGCGCGCGCGCTGGCTGAGCTGCATGTGCAGCAAGTCCACCCGCACATGACTGTCAGTAACCAAGGCATACGAGATACCGACCATCGTCACCAGACCATAGAAATGCCACTGAATCTCATCCAGCTTGGGATAGTTCTGGTTCAGTAGATAGCGCATCGCCACCTGTGAAACGATGGCCCCAACCAGCAACAGGTTGGCCCACATGACCACATGACCTACCGCTTTGACGCCGTTGTCGATCGCTACTGCCAGCTTTTGACGGTCGGGCTCACCATGCTCAAGGATACTTTCATAGACTTCAATCGGGTCGTCCTGATGACGCTGTGTCTCGGCCATGGTCTCCTCCTCAAGAGTTTGGCAGTGGGGACGTGAATGCGCCCGGGTCGTTGGGGAAAATACAGAAAATCAGAAGGGTCCGAGGGCGGCGGAAGGAAGCCGCCCCCGGATAATCGCAAGTGGCAAATTTACTTGCGGGGGAGGAATGCGTTCTCTTTCCAGACCGCATAACCGTCACGGAATTCGTTCATGTCGGCCAGAACCTTGGCAAAGAATTCGTCGTTGGCGGCCTGTTCTGCGGCAACCTCTTCCCAGGTCGCGCGGAAGGTTGACAGCATCTCGTCGTTCCACTGCTTGATCTGAACACCATTGTTTTCAACGTTGTCCAGCAGCGCAGCGTGTTGGATCGCCTCACCTTCGGCAAAGCTGTCAGCCATCGAAGCCTTACAGGCATTTTCGATGATCGCTTTGTGCTGATCGCTGGCTTCGTTCCAGACGTCCTTGTTGATCATCAGTTCAAACACTGTCGCTTGCTGGTGCCAGCCGGGGAAATAGTTGTACTTGACCAACTTGTGGAAACCGAGGCGTGCGTCGATGGCAGGCATCGAGAATTCGGTCGCGTCGATCGCGCCTTTTTCCAGTGCCGGGAAGATTTCACCTCCGGGCAGGAGCGAGGTGGCCACACCCAGCTTCTGCATCACTTCGCCACCCAAACCGAAAAAGCGCATCTTCAGGCCGTTCAGGTCCTCGGGGCTGTTGATCTCATTCGCGAACCAGCCCGAGGTTTCGGGAGCGATAATGGCGCAGGGAATGACATGGACGTTGAAGCCTGCCTGATCATACATCTCCTGATACAGGTTCATGCCGTTGCCATAGTACAGCCACGCCATGTATTCGCCCGCCTCAGGGCCAAACGGAACGGCCGAGAACAACGGTGCAGCCGGGATCTTACCCGCCCAGTAGCCGGCAGTGGTATAGCCCGAATTGATCTTGCCTGAAGACACCGCATCCAGAATTTCAAACGGCGGGACCAGCTTGCCCGGTTCGTAAACCTTCATCTTCAGCGTGCCGCCGGACATCAGGTCCAGCTGTTCGGCCACGCGCGGGATCGGCGAGCCGAGGCCCGGTAGAGCGGTTGAAAACGCGATTGGGGTTTTTAGCAGCATCTTATCCGCCGCGTGGGCAACCGGGGCTGCCAGCAGCGAGGCCGCAACGGCAAGCGATGTCAGGGTGGTCTTCATGGGTTCTCCTCCAAGGTAAAGATCAGCCGGTGGTCTGGCTGTCACTCTCGCCGCGAGCACGGCTTAAGTGGTAAATATTGTTTACCTTGTTATTCAGTCAACAATTTTATTTACCAATTTGGCTACGCCGCGGTGGTGTGGCTCATAACCAAGATTGACCTTTCATAACCCAAAATTTTCGAATAATTTTGCGACACTCAATAAAAACAAACGCTTATACGTGCAGCGAGCATCCGTATTTTTGGGTAGTTTTTCTTGCAATGTCGAAAGCTAGTGGTAAATATTATAAACAACTTCGACGATCTTTAATCTAACTACCGGACAGGAATTATGAGCACGAACAGCCTCTTTGATCCCGTTGGTCACGAATCAATTGCCGATGCTGTCGTTGCACAAATCGAGACAATGATTGTTGATGGAATCCTGAAAGAGGGTCGCAAAATCCCGTCTGAACGGGAGCTTGCGGAAGCCCTAGGCGTTTCACGCCCCAAGCTGCGCGAAGCACTCCAAATCCTCGAAAATCGCGGCTTGGTGACCGTGCGACATGGCGAGGGCACCTTTATCGCCCCACTGACCGGTCGTGCCATGTCGCCCGCCCTTCTGTCTCTCTATGCCCGGCACGGCAGTGCTTTCTACGATTATCTTGAATACCGGCGCGAGCAAGAGGCCTTTGCCAGCCGCCTCGCCGCACAGCGCGCCACACAGTCCGACAAGGAACGGATCGCAGAAATCATCGATGAAATGCAGCGAGCCTGGGAGAATGACGATCAGGATGCCAGTGAAGAGGCTGATTTTCGACTGCACGCCGCCGTTGTCGATGCGAGCCAAAACACGACCCTTATCCACATGATGGCATCCATCTATGACCTCACGCGCCAAGGCGTGTTCTACAACCGCCGCTTCCTGCGCTCGATGGACGGCACGGGTGAAGCACTGCTTGAGCAGCACAAGGCAATCGCGCAGGCCATCATCGACGGCGACCCGGACCGCGCAGAAACCGCCGCACGCACGCATATGGATTTCGTCGAGGATTCATTTCGCGTAGGACAAGAACAACAAGCTCGCGAGATCCGCGCAGCAAAACGGCGGCAGTTTTCGGATTGAGGTCAAAAACAGAGGCGTATTTTTTTGTTCTACGGAAAAGTCTCCCGCACGACGTACTAAGTCTTGGCTTTGCCTTTCTCGACCGGTTCTCGCCTCAGGCACTTTTCCAAGTCTACTTCCAATGCACTGAGGTTTATGTCTCCAGCTCGCAGAGCGTCCACCTCATTGGCTCCTTGCCTCGTCAAACCAAGGTTTTTGAGCAACGTGTTCCAGTCCGGTACGTCCCGCTTCAATCCCGCGCGCAGCAAAACCTCAATTTTTCGAATGTACCAAAGGGTCAGAGAAGACACACGAATGTCAGGTGGAGTGTCCACAGGCACATGGGCGGCAATCGCAGTACTTGCGCATGCCATTGACTCGGATGCCACGTAGAAAGCCTGCGCCGCGCTATTAGGGTTTACGTATTTAACGCCTTCATTGATCAAAGCTCCACCGGCCAAGACCAAGGCCAGGTCTTTCCCTGAGATCGAGGCCGCACTTCCAAGCGCGGCACCGCCTGCTACAGTGATCAGTGCCGCCGCTGTCAGGTCCCGATTGCGCGCTGCTTCGTCGCCCAGCCTTTTGTAGGCATCTGATAGTTGCAGCGCATAATACGACGTACGAATAGGACCGCGTTCAAGCAACAGGCTTGTGGACTGAAATGTTTTTGGTGCCGTTTCAAACGCACCCCCGATCCCAACAGCGTGCTCGATAACGTCTCCCGATGTATTCGACAGCACGGTTTGCTCGGCATTAAAGGCCCTGTTCTCATAGGCACAACCGGTGATCAAAGTCACCGGCACCAAGGCCGGAATCAGGCGATTGAAAACGGACTTCATCAAATTTCCCCATGAAAACGCGCAATTGAATAAGTGAAACTATACAATCACAGGGTGTTTCAGGCAAATTCGGCCGCACATGTCATCGCCAACTCACAATGCCACAACCCGTTTCAAATACCCGGCGCGACGCGCATGGATGGCTTATAAATCCCGAATCCAGAATTGAAGCGGCTTTTGGGTTTCGCAATCGTCGCCTCGATCCTTCCACGAGAATTGCGCCACGACGCCAGGAAGCGGCGCATAACCCCGCGCGCGCCAGAAGGCATCCAACGGGCGGTAATGATCTGGTCGCATGGGGTGGTCGTCAGGGCGTACTACACTGCAGAAGGCGCTTTTGGTGAATCCCATCGCATGGGCGTGGGCTTCGCGCAGATCAAAGAACGTATGGCCTGCGCCCTGTCCGCGATACTCCGGCAGCAGAACCGATTCTGCGCAATAGAAGATGTCGCCCAGCGACAGGTCCGAGCCTTCGAACGCGGCCGCGAAATCGTCGGCGTGATCCGTCAAAGGTGCACCCGTCGAAGCACCCACCAAAGTATCATCGTCGAACGCTCCGACAACGATGGCCCTGGCGCTATCGACGTAAGACTGCAGGTATTTCCGCTCATACTTCAGATCGCCATCATAGAGATATGGCCAGGCGTGAAATACGTCGATCCGCAGGCGCGCGACTTCATCCAACGCGTCGACCAATGTCGTTCCGGTCATTGCGCGGACCTGCGAAATCTCAGCCATTCGAGACCTGTTTGGTCCAGTCCGCAAGGTTGTAGAACGTGGTCACGCGGGTGATCTTGCCGTCGTTAAGGTCAAAAAACGAACCCGCAGGCAAGCGGTAAGTCTGACCATACGCTTCTGGCAGACCTTCATCAGTTTCCAGATAGGTTCCGTTGACGATGAACTCAGCCGCAGCACGGGTACCGCCTTCGGCTTCAAAGATCACGATATCCGTCAGGTTCTCGCGGTAACAGTGGTTCATATGCGCGCAGAAGGCGGCAAATTTCTCTTTGCCGACGCGAATCTGACCTTCGTTGACATGATGGGCCACGTCATCCGACAGGCAGGCCAGCATGCCATCCACGTCACCGGCATTGAAGGCATCAAAATAAGTTTGCACGGTCGGGTTCATGTTCACTCCGTCGGTTCACCCCAGCGGTCTTTCAGATGCGCGATGATCTGATCTCGGGTTTGTCGATAATGACGTAGCTTGTCCTCGCGGGTTTCACCTAGTCCGGTAGGGTCCATAATTGGCCAATAATCGACATCGAGGTGAAAAAAACGCGTCAGTTCCAGCGCTTTTCGCTGGCTGGCGGGTGACAGGGCCACGATCAGGTCAAATGAACTGAGGTCATCGCCCCATTGCTCCATTTCGTCAAAAGAACGCGAGCGGTGACGGGACAGCTCAACGCCAATCTCCTGACAGGCTGCGATGCAGAACCCATCGATCTCAAGATCGTTATGCACACCGGCGGATTGCACATAGGTGCCGGTGCCGTAAAACTTCTTCATGATGCCTTCGGCCATGGGTGACCGAACCGAATTGTGGTCGCAACAGAACAGAATGGACTGCGGCAGAGGCGTCACCCGTTAGCCTCCAAAATGAAGGACGCAGATGAGCGTAAAGAGGCGGCGGGCAGTATCAGTATCAACCTCAGCTTTGCCTTCCAGCCTTTCCTGTAACACGCGGCTGCCTTCGTTGTGGATGCCGCGCCGAGCCATATCAATCGTTTCGATCTGGCTGGGCGGCAGTGTTTTCACCGCATCGAAATAGCTCTCGCAGATCTGAAAATAGTCTTTTACGACCTGCCGGAATGGACCAAGCGACAGATGAAACTCAGCCGCCTTCTCGCTGGCTTCGGTGGCGATATCGAAAACCAGTCGTTTATCACGGATTGATAGCTGCACATGGTAGGGCCCGTCGGGGATCATCCGATCGTCGCGCGCTGGCAGCGTGAACGAGTTATCTTCAAGCAAATCATATATGGCGACCTTCCGCTCCTGCTCGATCTCCGGTGTCGGCGGGGGCAGATTTCGGTCGTCCAGTTCGATATGCGAAATACGGGTCATCTTAACGGTCACAATCCTTGCGTCTGCACAGACCTATAACAACGATTTTCATTGAGCAACGTACAGAAGCGCCATGCGTGCCAAGTCATTGCGTCACTTCAGCCATTCAGCCGGTTAAGGCGCGCCGAAACGGACAGGCCATGCGCTTCGAGGCTTTCGGATTGCGCAAGCGTTTCAGCCGCCGGGCCGATGGCGCGCAAAGCTTCGGGTGTCATCTGGCTGAGCGTTGTGCGTTTGAGAAAATCCATCACGCTAAGGCCAGACGAAAAGCGCGCCGAACGCGCTGTGGGCAGCACGTGATTGGGGCCGCCGACATAATCGCCAATGGCTTCGGGCGTGTACTGGCCAAGGAAAATGGCACCGGCATGGATCGTTTGCTGGCTTAACGCCACCGGGTCGGCCACGCAGAGTTCCAGATGTTCGGGCGCGATGCGGTTGGACAACGCGGCAGCCTCGTCCAGATCGCGCGCAGTGATTACGGCACCAAAGTCGCGCCAGCTGGCCCGGGCGATGGCGCGGCGTTGCAGGGTCTCAAGACGTTTTTCCACCGCTTGCGTCACGGCTTGACCAAATTCTGCGTCATCCGTGATCAAAATGGATTGGGCGCTTTCGTCATGCTCGGCCTGGCTGAGCAGGTCCAGCGCGATCCAGTCGGGGTCGTTGTCCTTGTCTGCAATGACCAGAATTTCCGAGGGGCCCGCGATCATATCGATGCCGACCTTGCCAAAAACCCGACGTTTGGCAGCGGCGACAAAAGCATTGCCCGGCCCGGTGATCTTGTCCACCGGCGCAATGGTTTCGGTGCCATAAGCCAGCGCGGCCACAGCTTGCGCGCCGCCGATGCGATAAATCTCATCCACGCCCGACAGTTGTGCCGCCAGCAGGACCAGCGGGTTTGCCTGACCCTCAGGTGTGGGGACGACAATGGCCAACCGGTCTACGCCCGCCACCTTCGCAGGTATTGCGTTCATCAAAACCGACGACGGGTATGAAGCCAATCCGCCCGGCACATAAAGCCCCGCAGCCGACACCGCCGACCAGCGCCAGCCGAGTGTTGCGCCTGCCTCATCGGTCCACTGATGATCCTCGGGCATCTGCTTTTCGTGATATGCACGAATGCGTTCTGCTGCCAGTTCCAACGCGGCGCGGTCCTGGGGCGTGACCCGCGCGACGGCCTCGGCGATCTCATTGGATGAAAAGGCCATGGTCTCGGGCGTCAGCTCCAGCCGGTCGAATTTCGCGGTAAGTTCGATCACCGAAGCATCACCACGGGTCCGCACATCATCGATGATCTGCGCCACGACCGCATCCACATCGGGGCTGTCCTCGCGCTTGGCGGACAACAGCGCCTGAAATGCAGGTTCGAAATCGGCGGAGGTCGTATCGAGGAAAGCGGGCATGTGAGAGACTCCGGAAGCGTTTCAACGGGTCTTATCGCCCGGGCCGGGTGGCCTCAACCCTTAGGCCGCTGGGCGCAGCGATTTGCGCATCGGGAATTGGGGGATGCCGTGCCATTCCGTCGGGTCGCCGACATCATGCCAGCCGTGCGCCAGATAGAACGAATGTGCCGTTTTGGTCGCGTGCAGATGCGCCTCAGAGACGCCACGTGTCTGCAGTTCCTCTTCCAACCGATGCAGCAGCGCTGTTCCGAGCCCGCGCCCTGCGTGATCGGGATCGACATAGAGCAGAGATATCTCACCCTCGCCACTTAAACCGCCCACTGCAGTAACCACTCCCACTTGCGTAGCGACCCAAAGGATTGCTCCACTATCGATCCAGTTTCGGACCGAAGCCGGATCCTTATTGGCAGACCAGCGGGAAAGGTTTTCGGGATTATCCAGATGATCCGCCCGACAGAGGTCACGGATCGATCGGATCAGAACACGGCTGATGTCGAATACATCAAACACGGTTGCCCGCCGCACCGCGATGCCGCGTGGCGGATTCGGGAAGGCCTGAGCGATGCCACGTTTATTCTTCACTCGGGGTGATGGGGCGCTTGTCCAGAAGGCGCCTTGTAGGGACGCGTCACATCCTTGAGCGTTGCATCGATGGCCTCAACCGACAGGCGGATCGCGCCGTCGCCTGCCAAGGTCAACAGGATTTGCCCCGCACCATCCTCGCTTGGCTCGAATTCGACCGAGAGCAGTGACAGGATCATGTCCTTGTCGCTGCGGTCGATGCCCTGACTGGCTACCGACAGAACCGAGCCGAACATCAAAACGGCCTGCACCCGCTCGTAGGCGCGACCGCGCCGGGCAGCGGCATCCTTGTCTTCCCAGCGAAAGCGATTGAGCAGCAGCGCAAAGCGGCGCTGGCCGGGTTGCCATGTCATCTCGGTCACCGGGAAAACCGCATCCTGCGTCAGGGTCGCAATCACCTGCAGGTCATCGGCATCCTCGGCTCCAAGGTTCAGCGGTGCTTCGCGGCCATCTTTGAAACTTGCGTCTGTCATTGACCCTTAATCCGTTCGATCTTTGCGCCCACGCCTTCCAGCTTGCGCACCACATGTTCATATCCGCGGTCCAGATGATAGACCCGGCTGACAACCGTCTCACCTTCCGCCGCCATTCCGGCAAGGATCAGCGAGACTGAGGCCCTCAGGTCTGTCGCCATCACCGGAGCACCTTTCAATCGTTCGACCCCGGTTACGGTGGCCGTGCCGCCATGTACCTCGATATTCGCGCCCATGCGCACCAGTTCGGGCGCATGCATAAAGCGATTCTCGAAAATACGCTCTTCAAGCACGGACACACCTTCGGCAGTGCACATCAGCGCCATCATCTGCGCCTGCAGATCGGTCGGGAAGCCGGGGAAGGGTTCGGTGACCACATCGACCGAGGTCACACACCCGTTCTTACGAGAAACTTTCAGCCCCTTGTCGGTTTCAGAAACACTGATCCCCGCCGCATCCAGCTTGGCGGCGAAGGATTCGACCAGCGACATGCGCCCGCCCAGCAGCTCAACCTCGCCCCCGCAGATCGCCGGGGCCAGCATATAAGTGCCCAGCTCAATCCGGTCGGTCACCACCTGATGGGTCGCGCCGTGCAGACGATCGACACCCTGAATTTCGATGGTCGAGGTCCCCTCACCCGAAATCTGAGCGCCCATCTTGCGCAAGCATTCGACCAGATCGACAATCTCGGGCTCGCGCGCGGCGTTTTTCAGCACCGTGGTGCCCTTGGCCAGCGTGGCGGCCATGACGATGTTCTCGGTCGCGCCAACCGAGGCAAAGCGCATCTCATGCACAGCACCTTTCAGCCCGCCCGACGCCTTCGCGTGCAAATAGCCATCTTTAAGCTCGATCTCGGCGCCCAGCGCCTCAAGCCCTTCGACATGCAAATCCATCGGGCGCGCGCCAATTGCACATCCACCAGGTAGCGACACCACGGCCTGCCCCAGCCGCGCCAGCATCGGCCCCAACACCAGGTTCGAAGCGCGCATTTTTCGCACGATGTCATAATCCGCCGTGTGGCTGTTCAGGTCATGGCTGGACATCGCAATGACCTGACCATCCTGCAGCGAAGACACCTCGGCCCCCAGCGACCGCAGCAGCGCCGTCATGGTCTTGATGTCACTCAAACGCGGCGCATTGGTCAACGTCAGCGGTTCTTCGCTGAGCAAGGTCGCGGGCATCAGCGTCAGACACGCATTTTTGGCCCCCGCAATGGGAATCTGCCCGTTCAGCGGGCCATTACCCGTTACCAGAATCGAATCCATTTGCTCTTATCCCTCGTCCTTGCCGGCTTTGTCCCCGGAGGTGGCCCGCGCCTTGGCCTGAGCCTTGCGCCGCGCCATATTCGCTTTTAGCGCCGCCTTTAGACGGTCTTCGCGCGTTTCCCCGGACTTGCCGTGTTTTTTAGGTGAATTTTTGTCTGCCATTGCCTTTCTCTACAGGAGTAGAAAAAAACCGTCCAGACACCCTTGCGCCGCGTTTCGTTTGAGTCTAATCACCCGCCCACAGCGCTGCTGTAGCTCAGAGGTAGAGCACTCCCTTGGTAAGGGAGAGGTCGAGAGTTCAATTCTCTCCAGCAGCACCATGATTTCCTTATTTACATCAGAAACTTACGATAAAACAGCGGCTTGCGCTTGCAGTCTCCTACATAGGAGTTCTACACAGTGACGCTTATCATGCCTACACCAGGCAAAAACAAAAAACAGCGGAATATACTACATCAGGGTGCGAGTTCCGGCGGACCTTAAGGGAATCGTCGACCGTGCCGAGGTGTCAAGGTCACTCCGCACCAGAGACCCTGCAGAGGCCAAAGAGAGATTTGCGGCTGAATACGCCAAAATCCAAAAGCAGTGGGCGTGCCCGCGGTCAAAGCCTGAAACCCTCCCTTTGAAAAAGATCGTTGCTCTTTCTGGTCGCGTGTATTTCCGCCTGATGGAAATGCTAGATAGTGAACCGGGTGAACCTGAGATATGGAACCGTGTACTGCACCTGAGCCAACAAGCGGAAGCTACCGAAGGCGGCACTAAAATGGTACGGAGATGTCGCTGACGAGATCCTGGCGGAAGAAGGTATTGCTGTAGACGAACCGACGCGTGCGCGATTACTACGTGAAGTCCACAGGTCTTGGATGCAGGCGGCTAGCCAGCAGTTGAAGAGAACGGAAGGCGATTTCACCCCGGACCCTCAGGTCATGCGTTTCCCCGAATGGGAACCCGAAGGCGTATCAAAAAAAGGCGGCAGAAGGCCCAGCACTCACCCATCTCACGGAGCGGTGACAGAAAGACCACCTGAGCAACGGGAATGTATGCAACGATTGAGACTTCGCTCATAAGAAAGACACGTTGGCTGCCTATCCGGAGCACGAGGATATCTCTCGAGTAAGGCCTAAGGACATTGCAGATTAGTGTGACTACCTTCGAGACGAAAAAGGATTGAAGCTACCGATGGACGATCAATAAGCGCTCTTTAGGTACCGACGAGGTGCAGTTCTGTCTTTGCACTAATGCATGCCGCTGCCGCCTCATGGAACTAAAGCGGTACGTCCACATGGGTGATGACGTGGTGGACGATTATGACGACTTTGAACCAGCTGCGGAATGGCCAGGGCCTGGGCTGAGATCTCCCGTCAAGGTGCCAGACCGGTCTATTTCAATGTGATCCCTACGGGACCTTTTGGTCACCATCGAGACGGGTGGCTCTGACGTGCAATGCTCCTCACGTTAGGCAAAGTGGTACCTCTTTCCCTGCCAGAACTTCAATCTGTCGCAATTTCGTGACTGCCTCCCCGGGCTTCGATCGCCTGTCTGCCATGTGCCTCCTCCGGTTTCCTAAACATAGTGGAGGACCAGTCCAACGGAAGAAAACCAAATCACTAGAGCCCGCGAGCCAGTTCCAATCAGATTGCATCGAAGACCGATCTGCAAAACACGTTAAAAATCTCTCGGAACTGTCTCTAGCTACTTTTCAAAAGCCCTAGTGTGTAGTACCGGTCCCTCTCGAGCTCTCAACCAGCCTTAACCACCCGCAATTGAAGAAAATGGTACTTTTCTCTAAACACTCGTCTGAAGACCGAAAGTTGATTTCTCTGCAATGAATAATCGCAAAAGACTCCTGGGTATTTTCTTAAGCGCATTCATATTAGTTGTAGCGCTATCGATTTTTACGCTGGATACAGTTTTCAGCGCTAGAAATGAATTTCGCCCCGTTGAGTTGGACTACATCAGAACAGCCTTTCTGGCCTGTTCTTCCGTCCTTATTGCAATGGTTGTCGTTGCAAATTTGTTGCCTTCAAAGCTTGCAATAGCGGCCCGAGCTCTGACGGGTGTGCTTTTCGCTGCCGCTGTTTTTTCGATTAATTGGTCGATGGTCGAAGCATTCGTATTGCTTCCGATGATAGCAATGGCTGGCCTTTGCCTCCTTGCGATCTATTTGACTTACATCGTTCTGAGCTTGGCTGTTCGGGGCCGGGCAATAGTTGCTGTAATCGTGGCTGTGATTTTCATCCTTGTCCCTGGGCGGGACATGCTGGATGCGAATGAAGAGGCTGAAAACACAGAGTTTCCAGGCATCGAAGATATCACGTTTGATACAAAACCAAATGTCTATCTTATCTCGTTTGACTCAATTCACCCCAAAAGCCTGACATCTCGCTACATGGGCATTGAAGAGACAGCTTTCCACGAACTGGTTTATACCAGAATGGACAGGTTCGAGAATCTGTTTTCGGTCCGTGTCCCCACAAAATATGCGATGAATCTAATGCTACGGATGGAGGTTGATGAATTTGATCGCGGCAAACGTAAAAGTTTTGAACTCTATACGGGTAAGTACGACGGTCGACTAAACGCAATTTTCCGCAACAATGGTTACGAAATCAACACGGCCTATGCCGGAAAATACTTTGGGACCGAACAGGGCAGCTATGTGGATCGGTATCATATTCCGTCGCGAACAGCGGGCGCGTGCGAATTCAATGATAGCAAGTTTCGACAGGTGTCGTTGTTTGGTCTCTGCCGATTCATCGACAAAAACAAGTCCGATACAAAGGTCGACAAAGCAGCACATGTACTTGATTTCGTGTCTTATCTGTCACGTCAAAAGGAGCCGCAATTCTTGCTCGCTTCGATCTACTCCCCCGGCCACACGGGCAAGGACTTTTTCATCGAGGATGAAGATGCCGACGCCGCATTTGATGACTTCTATATGGAACGCTCTAAGGAAGCACAGCAAACCATGAAACGGCTGCTGGATCAACTTGAACGGGAGGACCCGACAGCGATTCTGTACATTTTTGGAGATCACGGCCCATGGAGGAGCCGCGGAACTTGGGAGACCCGTTTTGCGAAAGACCCAGAGTTCTTTGTACATGATCGTTTTGGGATATTAGGGGGCGTTTTTCCGAAGGGGCGTTGTAAAACCTATGTGGACCTGAGAAATGAGCAGACGTATACGACGAGCGTTCAAGGTGCGGAAGCAATCTTAAAGTGCCTGACCGAGGGTCGCTATCAGGAACTGGATCAAGTCTATAGAATCAACCAAAGCGTTGACGGCGTAAGTGATAAATTCGAGGACTATGTATATGAATAGCCGCAAGAAATTGGCATTGCTCATCATTGCCGCTGCCATTGTGCACCCATCCGTTGCTCTGGCATACGTGGATCCAGGTTCGGGGAGCGTCATTGTAACCACAATTCTCGGGTTCTTCGCAGCGATTGCTTACACGTTCCGCAAGTACTTCTATAAGCTGAAGCGAAAGATATTTGGCACAAAAAGCGATGAAGAAGACAGTCGAGCGCTCGATGACTAAGGCAAACAGTGGCTCCTTTCGTGACCCCAGCAGCCGTGTATATACAATTGACTTACCCGAAAATGGCAGTTCTGCGATTTTTCGAGGCGTCGACAATAAAACGCTTGAGAACTTCAAAAAGCTCCAGACTGAGCCCTTCTACCAACAACTTGAGATCGAAAAGCGCGTTGTAAAAACCAAGCTTTGCGCGCCTGACGATCCTGTTGCAAAGGAAATCCTAGAAGCCGGATGGGCAGGTGTGATGCAGCATGAGCCTGTCTCGATCGTTTCTTACTCTTACGAATGGTCGTTCGCCATGCTAAGACGAGCGGCTCTATTGCATCTGCGTATCTTGACCGACGCGCTGGAAGCTGGGTGGACCATTAAGGACTCAACACCTTTTAACATCCAGTTTGAAGGTACGGCACCAGTCTTTATTGACATCCCATCGTTTGTGCCTTGGCAGGAAGGCGAACCCTGGTTGGCATACCGACAGTTTTGTTGCTGTTTTCTGACGCCGTTGATGATGCGTAGTCATCTGGGCATCAATCACCTTCCATTATTACGGTCCTACTTGGACGGTATACCTCCGGTTGAGGCTGCGAACTTTTTCAGAGGTTTCTCCCGTTTCAAGCGCGGTGTCGCTAGCCACATCATGCTACCTGCTCGCGTAGAAAAGCGGATTGAGGCGCGTGAACGCGATGCCGTTCCCGCTCAGGACCGAAGTCAGCGCAAAGTCAGTCGAAAATACGTACTGGCACTTGTTGAAAGTGTAACGCGACTGGTCAAGTCGCTCTCTGTGAACATCGAGCACACGGACTGGTCGGAATACGACAAAACCCACACTTACGATGACGAGGAACTCCAAGCGAAAAAAGGTTTCGTACAAAAGTTCGTACAAGAAAAGAAACCTTATTGCCTAATGGATATCGGCTGCAACACAGGCACTTTTTCAAAAATTGCTGCGGAACATGCAGACTTGGTCATTGCAGCTGATGGCGACCACGATGCGGTCCAGAAACTGTTTATGCATGAATCCGGTCACTCGGTGCACAACAACATCTTGCCGTTAGTGCTGGATTTGTCCAACGTCTCCCCCAATCAGGGATGGGCAGGCAAGGAACGCTCTTCATTCGACAGTCGCGCCAATCCAGATGCAATTCTGGTTCTGGCCCTTGTCCACCACATTCGGATTTCTGCCAATATCCCGATGGCATTGTTCCTAGACTGGTTGCGGTCTTTCAATTGCGACATCGTTATTGAGTTCGTTGATCGGCACGACGAGATGGTCGTCAAATTGCTGCAGAACAAAACGGAACAGTATCTGGATTACGACCGCGTGGCCTTCGAGCACGAGCTAAAAGAGCGCTTTAAAGTGCGTACTTCCAAAGACCTCAAAGGCGGTAAGCGCGTGATTTACCATATTGAGCCACAGTGATAGGGGATGTTGTTTATACGGTCCTGTTGCCGGTTATATATCCGATGGACTTGCTGTTCGATTTGATGTGGACTGCAACGAATTCTGCTGGGCTATCGATAATTCTGCTTGCAATGGTGATCTCGATTTTGACCATCCCGCTTAAGAAGTGGGCGAAAAAGTCCGAGGATAAATTTCTTGCGGTCAAGCAGTTGGTCGACATCGATATCGCAAAGCAAGCTGCTGGACTAAAAGGCGAAAAACGATTCGAAGTAGTTGAAAAAGTTTATGAAAAACACGGCTATCATCCAATCAAATCGATCGTCGCCGGAACTTCGTTCGTTGTTATGATTCCATTTCTGATTTCGGCGATCTTTATTTTTGGAGGCTCGGATGAATTGAAAGGCGTTAGCTTTTTGTTAATTAGTGATCTTTCGGAACAAGATCATCTGTTTTTTGGATTAAATTTACTCCCTATCTTAATGTTGCTCCTTGGAATTAGCGAGGCCCTATTGCGCTGGCATAACCAAAAGGATCAATTGATCCGTTACTTAATCGTGTCGGTTGTTCTTTTTGCGTTGGTCTATTCACTTGCATCTGCACTAATACTCTACTGGATTAGCATGAACATTTGTGCCGGGATCATCTTTTTTGCGGCGAGAAGCCAGAATCCTCGTTAGAGGTGAACTTTCGGTTGGCGACATCCTGTGTCTCGCGCCAGATTGCCTCTCCCGTTTTTGGAGACAGCTCTAGTGTCGTCCGGCAGCGAATTCACGGTTACAGGAGGCAGCTATTATTTAGCTGACCAATAAAGTTCACTGTAGAAACGTTGGCGAAATGATGTTTGGTGCGTATCTGAGAATCTGCAAAGATTGTAGAGTAACTTTGCTTTGAGCTGAAGGCTGCCCGGTGCATTCACGAAATCCTGACTAAATGCGAGGACGCGTCGGTGCAAGTGTTCGGCTATCGAGAAGCTTGCGAAGGATATTCCTTCAACAATTGCCGAAGTTACATTGTAGCTTATGTTAGTCATGATATTGGCCAATACGCCTCCGCAGGACCGCCACATATAGCTGCTCTACGTATGGTTTTATATCATTAAATCAATGTATTGGCACTCCTTCATCCAAATTCAATTCCCTCCGGGCACACCATCTTCACGTCCGACATAATGCCTCGAATGGTGCACGATAACGTGGCGTCTCTGCCACTGGAATTTTCATTGAATTGAGTTGAAGTTGACGCGCGCAAGCGCCTGATGACAGCGGGCGGTTGCATCACAACCGCCCGTGCCTAGGTTTATTCCGCAGGTGCTGTGGTCTGCTTTTGCCTCAGACCATCGCGATAAAGCGCCTTGGCGAGCGCTATGCACATCAGGCCCATGACCATCGTAAAGGGTAGCGCACCGATGATCATCGCATTTCGCAAGGCGTCCATCGGATTGTTTTCACCCGCAGCCAGGATCAGAGCGCCAATTACCGCTGTCAGGATAAGGCCCCAGACAATCTTGTGCTTGTTACCGATGTTCTGATCTCCGCCAGACATGATGGTGTTCATCACCAGAATGCCCGAGTCCGCCGAGGTGACCAGGAAGGTCATGATCAGGACGACGCACATCACGGTGATGCCAGACAACAGCCCACCGGTGATCATCTCTTGCAAGGTGACAAACAGCTTGGCGGTGTTCGACGCCCCGATGATGGCGCCTTCGGCGGTGCCATTCAGTTCTAGATCGATCGCGGTGCCACCCAGAATGGTCATCCACGCAAAGCAGACCAGCGCAGGGGCAAAGACACAACCGATGATGAACTCACGCACAGAGCGTCCCTTGGAAATGCGCGCCAGGAACAGGCCGACGAACGGCGAAAACGCGATCCACCAGGCCCAGTAGAACGTGGTCCAGCCCGCTTGCCAGCCAAACTGCCGACCCGGATCACCTGCGGCGTAGACCGAAGCCAGAACAGATTCCGGCAGCGCGGCGGCGTCGCCTTCCAGGCCAGATTTGAACCCGTCAAACGATCCCCAAGGATTGGTCGCACCGGCATAAAGCGCATCGGCAAACGGCGCTGCTTCACTCGGCAGGGCAGCATCAAACGCCGCCGCCGATTGCGGATTGAAAGCACCAAAGCTGAGCGAAATGAAGTGCTGGATGTAATCGACAAATGCAGTTGCGTAAGTCGTCATCGCGAACAGGAACGACCCAAAGACAACAAAGACCAGCAACAGGATCAGCGACAACACCAGGTTCAGGTTAGACAGGTACTTGACGCCACGACCAACACCAGAGACAGCCGAGATGATCGAGAGGCCCATGATCACAATGAGGCCAGCCAGCAGACCAACAGTACTGGGGGCTGGTGCGTCACCGGTCAGATCCATCATCCATTCCATACCCGAAATGGCGTATAGGCCGTCGATGAACTGCGAAACCCCGTACCCGATGGTAACTGAAACACCCAGAATGGTTGCTACCACGCCCAGCACATCCACGACGTGGCCCAGGAAGCCGTTCATCAGCTTGCCGAACAGAGGTGTCAGCGCGGTGCGAATAGTCAGGGGCATGTTGCGCGTGTAGGCGTAATAGGCCAGCGACAGGCCGGTCACCACATAGATCGCCCAGGCGTGAAACCCGTAATGCAGGAAAGTGTAGCGATATCCCGACTGCAATGCGTCTTCGCTATTGCCGACGACATCGCCCGCGATGACAACCGGGTTCGATCCCCACAGCCCTAAAGGCTCAGCGGTAGCGAACACCATGAGACCGACGCCCAAGCCCGCGCCAAACATCATCGAAAACCATGAGAAATCCGAGAATTCTGGTTTTTCGCCCTCTGGGCCCATAAGCCGCTTACCGGTTTGCGGCAGCGCCGCCACGACAAACAGGAAAAAGACAAAAAAGCCGACAATAATGATATAGAAGGCGTTAAAATCTTCCAGCAGACGCGAGTTCAGGCTTCCAAGAACTCCGTTTGCATTTGCGGGCCAGACAAGCGCCCAGATAACCAGCGCGACCATGATTGACTTGCTCAGCAAGGCAATCTCAACACTGTGCCCTTCATAAAACCCGCCCGAAGATCGCTTGATCTCCAGATCGGTAAAAGGTTCCTTCATAGACATGTGTTTCCTCCCTATTCGCACGTGTCCTGATTTCCAGAAAGATCTTCATGAGCGTCCCGGAGCTTCGCCATCGAGCCCTACGTCAGCAGAGCTTCTATTTTGTCGAGGGTCGCTACACTGACAGCCACACCATCGTTCTTGGCCACCAAACGCTTTGCCTGGCGGCCGTCACCGGGCAAATGTGCGCCGTTCTGAGATCGGATCGCTTCGACAAGATCGACAATTCTGGAAGAAAATGCGTCATCCGCAGTCGCAGAAGCGTCAATTGCGATAAAGAATTGGCCTGTTTTCGGAGGCCCACCGGCGGTTCCCGAAAAAGGTGAGGCGTGTATCCCAAGCGTGGCACCGGTCAGCGCTGCAGCCAAAACCTCGGTCATCAGGGCAACGCCAACCCCCTTGTACCCACCCGATGGGGCCATGGAACCCTTAAGCCCAACATTCGGGTCGGTCGTAGGGTTGCCATCTGCGTCCAACGCCCAGCCAACCGGGATTGGTTTGCCTTCGCGCGCGTGTTTCATGACCTCGCTTTTGGCGATGGTGCTGGCACTTTGATCGATCAGTAATGCGGGTTGGCCATAGTTTCCGGGGACTGCGATTGAGAACGGATTGGTCCCGACCACGGGCTTGGCACCCCCGGACGGCGCGATGGAGGCGGGCGCGTTGGTGAACCCAAGCCCCACAAAACCAGCCTGTGCCAGCCGGTAGGTGTGATACCCCAGCACGCCACAGTTATAGCTGTTGCAGATCGCCAACACCGCAACGCCCTGCGTGCGCGCCGCAGCGATCAATGCCTCGAACCCAACGTCGATCGCCGTGTGGGCGAACCCGGTTGCCGCGTCGACCGTCACTACGCCGGGGCGCGGCTGGGACAGCTGAGGGGTGGCCTGCCCATCTACCTTGCCGCACTGAACATGTTCGCAATAGATCGGGATATAGGCCAGACCATGGCTCGCTACCCCGTCCGCCTCGGTTGCGGCGGTTGCAATTGCCAATGGGCGCGCGTTTTCTTCGCTGGTGCCCGCGGACACCAACGCACGGAAAGAAAGATCCTCGATTTCAGCTAGGCTAAGGGTACGGGTTTCGATCATGTCGCTCTCTCATTCAGTCATTGTCGGACAGGCCAGCGCCAGCACCCAACAGTCGGGATTCTTCGGTAGCAGGCGCGTAGGTGCGATGGGCAAATCGGTTGAGGGTGTCCCAGCAAGCCGGGTCCGGGGTTGCGCGGGTCACGTGCGGTCGAGGGGTGGTAAGTTGGCCGCCCAGCGTGATCTGGGTGTGATCAGAAAACGATGGCCAATCCTGCCCCGCCTCCAGACGATCGCCATCCGTTGCGGCCCTGAACAGATCGCACGTATGCGTGATCACGATATTCTGGGCGCGTGCCGCCGAGGCTACGAAGGGCAGCAGAAAAACAGGTACTGCGAGCTTCTGGATACGTATGGGACCTGCGTGCAGCAGGTCAGACCGATCAGACAGCAAAGCGCCCGTGATGATCGGGCAAAGCACGCCTTGCCCCGCCCAAGCCGACTGCATCTCAACCGGGCGGTGATTCTTGAGTGAGGCTGCCAGACCTTGCTCCAACAATTGCGCAAGGGAATTCGTGCCATCAATCCCGTGTGCGCATAGCCAACGTGTGGCTTTGCCGACCTCTTCCGCCAGTCCCCAGGGGTATCCGGCTCCGCGCGCGGCGCGTTTGGCCGTGGCTTCGACCTCATTCAGCGATACGTTCACGGTCCAAGCTCCGGATAGACCCACAGATCGGCAGTCTTGCTGCTTAACTCTTCGGGATAAGGCGCGCCAGCATACATGCAGATACGTACCCAGCGGTCTGAACGAGGATCGAAATGCGTGGCACCAAAGAACGAGAGTTTGGCACGCAGCATGTCGATCGGCAGAACATCCGCGCTGATCGTGTTGTCGCGAATTTCGCCGTAAGGCGCTACGCGGCTCATTTGCGCGCGACGGATCGTGTGGCGGTGTTCAGGGTGTTCAAGTAGGAACTCGGCGATGGGTGCACCATCCGCCCATTCCGAAAGCGCGCTTTCGGCCAGAGCCGCGTCGCGCGCCGGGGCTAGCGGCTGTTCGTAGTCTGCAATCGGTTCGTCAAACCGCTCACCCAGCCGGGGCTCGAGCTTTTCCTCGGACACATACCAAGCGCGCGCGCAGTGTTCGGGCGTGTTCCAGTCCAGATCCATTGCCCAGCCAAAGCTGGCGCGGATCAGGTCGCGCACCGCGCCAACGGTCATCGTGCCATCAATCACATGCGCCGCACCGTTGCTGTCTGCCATACAGCTGGTCAGCCCATCGACCAGTTCACCGTAGGGTTCAAGGATCAGCGAGGCCAACAACTCCTGCCCTTCTTCGCTGAGCGTAGCCTGAGACCACAATATCAAGCGGTCCCACGGCTGATTGCCCGTCAGATCGGTCTTGTCGAGATAGTCCGATATTGCGCACAAGTCAGCATTCAGCGCCGCAAGCTTTTCGATCTGGATTGGATGTTCGGACTTCCACCACGAGATCGACAATTTGCTACTGGCGAAGATGTTGCGAAAATTGGCCGCTTCTGCCTCTGTTGCGGTCTCAATGGACCGAACCCGCGAGATCGCCTCTTCCCGGACCATGATCCAGTTGTTGAACAGGATCGGGTGATTGACGATGAAAGGCGCCATACCTAGCCCGGTCGAATTGCCTATACCCAGCCAACGCGCGATTTCCGGGTTCAACTCTGCGGTCTGGTCGCCACCCTTGGTGCGGGCCATATGTTGCACCAGATCGCGCACGAAGGTCCGCGTCAGGTAGACCGAAAGCATCTCGGCCTGAAATGGCGCGCTGACTTCGTCTCGGTCTGCAATCCTCTCACGATCTGCCGCGCCGAACTTGCCCGAGCCATACACGGCGGTTGTCCGCATCAGGTAACCGACCTTGTAAATCTGTTCGAGGTCGGGCTGCTGACCGGTGGCAAGACGATCCACGACATGTGCCCACAGACGCACCGAGCGGTTGGCCCGTGACAAGGACAGCTCGCTTTCGCTTACACGCCCGGCCTCTTGCAGAGGTACGTTTTGCGAAAGCCGCTCAATGTCTTCCGGGTCAGGAATTCCGTCAAACAACGCAAAGGTCGCGTCCCATGCCTCGGCGATCACACGATCCGAGCGTTGCTCGGGTGGCAGATCATGGGCAAACGCCACCAACGAATAAGCGCGTTTCGGACCTTGTGCAGTGTAGACCGCGTGACCGACGCCCTTTTCATCAATCTGGAAGACTGGGCGGGTGAACGTCCAGTTTTCGGCAGCCATCCGACGGGTCAATTGCCGCATGAAACTAAGACGGCATTGATGCAACGATCCTAGACGGGACAGGCGCATCACAGTGGCCGGGTCGCGGCGTGCGATATGCGGGCTTTGGTCCATCATATGCCTTGTGGCCTAAAATTATCGGCAAAGAAGCGGTACCAGTTGCCGCCCATGATCCCCGCGACCTCGTCGGAGTTCATGCCAGTGGCGCGCAAGCCGGACTCGATGTTGCCGAAGTCGCGATTGTCCCGAAACCAGCCCGGCATGGGCGGGAAACCGGGGGCCGAGGCCGAACCCTCGCCATAGTCGATCTGTTTTGTCCAGCGCCCCACGCGCATCCATTCAACCACACTGTCGGGCTGATCTTGACACAGGTCGGTGCCAATCCCCAGATGCTGGGCACCGTATTTCTCAGCCGTTCGGGCGATCATCTCACAGAAACTCTCCAACGTGCAGTCGGACTTGTCCTTGAGGTGATGAGGATAGACCGAAAAGCCCAGCATCCCACCATTTTCCGTCACCGCCCGGATCACCGCATCGCGCTTGTTGCGCAAAGCAGGTGACCATTCGTGCGGATTGGCATGGGTGATGGCAATGGGGCGCTCGGACAATTCCGCCGCTTCGATGGTCGACCGATCCGCCGAATGGCTCATATCGACAACAAGGCCCACGCGGTTCATCTCTTTGATCACCTGCTTGCCCATGCGGGTGATGCCGGTGTCTTCGGCCTCATAACAGCCGGTCGCCAGCAGCGACTGGTTGTTATAGGTCAGCTGCATGAAGCGGGCGCCCAGATCATGCAGAACCTCAACCAGACCGATATCGTCTTCGATCGGGGATGGGTTCTGAAACCCGAAGAACACAGCCGTCCGCCCCGTTTCGCGCGCGATGTCGATGTCGCTGGCCCAACGGCCTTTCATGATCAGGTCCGGGTATTGCTCGAACCAGCGATTCCACTTTTCAAAGTTCAGAACGGTTTCGCGGAAATTCTCATGATAAGCGATGGTGACGTGGATCGCATCCACGCCGCCTTCGCGCAGTTGGCGGAAAATCTTCTCCGACCAGTTGGCATATTGCAGCGCGTCGATACGCATCAGACGGGGCCTGCGCTGATATAGGCGGTCTTGACGGTGGTATAGAACTCTGCCGCTGCTTTGCCTTGTTCGCGCGGCCCGTACGAGCTGTCGCCGCGACCGCCAAAGGGTACGTGATAATCGGTGCCTGCTGTAGGCAAATTCACCGTCACCACACCAGTTCGCGCATTGCGGCGGAAATGGGTGGCACGGGCCAGCGATTTAGTCACGATGCCCGAGGTCAGGCCGAAATTGGTGTCGTTCACCACACTCAGCGCCTCGTCATAGCTGCCGACCTTGATCACGCTGGTCAGCGGCGCGAACATTTCCTCGCGGTTTATGCGCATGTCGTTGGTGGTGTTCAGGAACACGCCCGGCGACATGTAGAAGCCCTCATGCGGCATCTCTAGGCGCTGTCCACCGCAGGCCAGTTCGGCCCCTTCAGATTTACCTAGATCGACATAGGCGAGGTTCTCGCCTAGTTGCTGCTGGCTTACGACGGGGCCCATCTGAACACCTTCTTCCAGCGCGTGGCCAACTTTCATCGCCTGCGCGCCTGCGACGAGTTTCTCGACAAAAGCATCATGGATGCCTGCATGCACCACCAGCCGCGACGAGGCGGTGCATTTCTGACCGGTGCCGCCGAATGCGCCGCCCAATGCCAGCGAAACCGCAAGATCCAAATCCGCGTCGTCCATCACGGCCAGCGCGTTCTTGGACCCCATCTCCATCTGAACTTTGGTCAGGTTCTGGATCGCCGCCGCCGCGATGCCCTTGCCTACTGGAACCGAGCCGGTGAAAGAGATCGCGTTGACCTTAGGACTTTCGACCAAACGCTGCCCGATGCTGCGGCCTGAGCCCATAACGAGGCTGAACAGACCTTTGGGAATGTCCTGCCGTTCGATGATTTCGGTCAGTGCCACGGCCGAGGCCGGGGTGATGTTCGCCGGTTTCCACACCACAGCGTTGCCATAGCACAGCGCGGGCGCAATCTTCCACGAAGCGGTCGCGGTGGGAAAGTTCCACGGGCTGATAATGGCGACAACACCCACCGCTTCGCGGCGCACGTCAATCTCGATATCGGGTCGAACGGAGTCGGCGTTTTCCCCAATCTGACGAAGACATTCAGCGGCGTAGTAGGTAAAGAACTGACCCGCTCGATAGACCTCACCCTTACCCTCGGCCAGCGGTTTGCCCTCTTCCCGGCTGAGCAACGTGCCCAGTTCCTCGGCGCGGGTCATCAGCTCGTTACCGATGGCGTTCAGAACGGCCTGCTTACGTTCCAGCCCATAGGCAGCCCATTCAGCTTGCGCGACACGCGCCTGATCCAGCGTCGCTTCGAGTTGGTCGCTGCTGGCTTGCGCGAACATACCAACCAGGTCAGTCAAATCAGAAGGGTTGCGGTTTTCGATTTCGCTTTCGCCTGCCAGCCATTCGCCAGCGATCAGGTTCAGTTTGGTCACAATGCGCCCCAGAGTCAGAATTCGTTTGTCACAGGATGGATTTTCCGATGCACATCAGTCAAACTCAAATAACTTAAACAAACTTCAAGGAACCTGAAGTTGGCAATCAAGATTGAGATGCTGCGTTGCTTTTGCACGGTGGCCCAGACCGGGAACCTGTCCGAGGCCGCCGACCGCCTTGGTCGAACGCAATCAGCCGTCTCGATGACATTGAAGCAGCTCGAAGACCATCTGGGCAAAAAGCTGTTCGAAGGCGAGCGCAAGAACCAGCTTTCCCCGCTGGGTGAGCAGGTACTCGATCTGGGCTTGCGGCAAGTGCGCCAATTCGATCAGACCGTCCAGAATATCGAGGCCGCCGCGCTGGCTGAACAGGGATTGATCCGGATCGTATCCGTCCCGTCGGTTGGCGCGTTGATCTTTCCACCACTATTGCACCACATGAGCAGCGAATCCCCCGGGGTGAAGATCGAGCTGCGCGACACCGACACGCAGCAGGTGTTGGATGCCATCGCTCAGGATCAGGCAGATATCGGAATCGCATCCGGGTATCACGCCCTGAACGGCATCCAAACCATTCCACTATTTCAGGACTCCTTTGGATTGGTCGCGGCCTCGGATCATCCTCTGATCACACGCGCAGAACCGCTGAATATCCCCGACATCGCCAGCGCACCCTTTGTCCGAAACACGTTGTGCGATCTGATTCAAACGCCGGCTTTCCATACGGCAATCAAAAACGCCGAGATCACAATTCACAACACGCATTCATTGATCACGCTGGTGCGATCGGGCGAGTGGATCACAGTGCTTCCTCAAACCGTTGCCGAATTCTTGCCGGAGGCGGTGTCTTACCGCCCGATCACGGACCTTCACGACAAAAGGCAAGTGTATCTCTATGTCCGCGAGCGTTCGCGCTTCCAAGATCTGACCGAGCAGTGTTGCGCGTTCATCCTGTCCCGTGATTTCGCGTGACGGCGGGGCCCAACTAGACCTTTCGCCTTCAACCGCCCCTGAGACGCTGCATTAAATAAACTTCGGCACCTTCCGGAATCGGCTCGGACAGTCCGGTCGCGATGATGCGCCCGTCCAACGCCACCGAGACCCCCGCATCGATCGGTGCCTGCAGCCGGGGATGTATACGCACCAGTTCCTGCAGCAATTCGCCCGTGGTGGCGGCCTCAACCTCGACCACCTCGCGACCCCCGGTCAAAGACCGGAGGCTAGACCAGAGGTGGACCTCAACCATTGTCCTTGAGCGCGGCAAGAATGCGCGGCGGGGACATTGGCAGTTGCTTCAGGCGTACACCGGCCGCGTTGGAGACCGCGTTGGCGATGGCGGCCAAGGGCGGCACGATGCCGGTCTCTCCCACACCACGCACACCGAACGGGTGGCCGGGGTTGGGCACTTCGACAATCACCGTGTCGATCATCGGCAGATCGCTGGCGACCGGGATGCGGTAATCGAGGAAGATCGAGTTCTGCAAGCGGCCATCCTCACCATAGATATATTCCTCGTTCAGCGCCCAGCCGATGCCCTGCGCAGCTCCGCCCTGATACTGGCCTTCGACATAGGTCGGGTGGATCGCCTTGCCCGCGTCCTGAATGACCGTGTAGCGGGTGATGCTGGTCTTGCCGGTTTCCGGGTCGACCTCGGCATCCACGATATGGGTGCCAAAGGATACACCCGCGCCTTCCGGCGTGGCCTCGAAATGGCCCGAGATCGGGCCGCCGGTCGCGCCCATATGGGCGGTGATATCGGCCAGCGGGCGCGGATCGAAGTCACCGGCATTGGGGCCTGAGGGCACGGCACAGCCGTTCTCCCATTTCACCGCATCAACCGGGATTCCCCAACTGGACGCTGCGCGGGCGCATAGCTGCTCGACCGCGTGGCGCGCCGCCTTGATTGTCGCCAGACCCGAGGCATAGGTCACGCGGCTGCCGTGGCTCACATCATTGTAACCCAGCGTTGCCGTATCGGCGACGGTGACGCGAATGTTCTCGTAGGGAATGCCCAGAACCTCGGCCGCCATTAGCGCCATTGACGCGCGTGATCCGCCGATATCCGGCGTACCGACCATGACTTGGGCCGAGCCGTCCTCGGACAGCGCCAGAGATACCGAGGTCTCACCACCATGGTTGAACCAGAACCCACAGGAAATCCCGCGCCCTTGCCCCGGCTTCAACGGGGCCGAGTAATGCGGATGCGCCTTGGCGGCCTCAAGCGTTTCGACAAGACCTATGCGCTCATAGGTCGGGCCATAGCTGGCTTTGGTGCCTTCATGCGCGGCGTTTTTTAGGCGCACATCCACCGGGTCGAGGCCGAGTTGATTGCACAGCTCATCCAGAACGGATTCGACCGCAAACGCACCCATCGGAGCGCCTGGCGCGCGATAGGCGGCCTGTTTCGGGCGGTTGGCCATCACGTCATAACCGACCTGGCGAACGTTGGTCAGGTTGTAGGGCGCAAAGGCACACATGGCGGTCATGTCGCCGGGTGCACCCGGGAAGGCACCACCCTGCAGGCGGAAGATGCCTTCGGCTGCTGTGATGGTGCCGTCCTTTTTCATGCCGATCTTGATGTCCATCGACGCCGATGAGGTCGGGCCGGTCGCACGGAACACCTCGGACCGGGTCATCACGATCTTTACGGGGCGGTTGGCCTTGCGGCTGAGCGCCAACGCAACCGGTTCGATGAACACAGTGGTCTTACCACCAAAGCCGCCGCCGATCTCAGACGCGGTCACACGCAGTTGTGAGGTTTCGATGCCCAGCAACGCCGCGCAGGTTTTCTGTGCGATCCAATGGCCCTGGGTGGTGCACCAAAGCTCACCTTTGCCGTCAGTACCCAGAGACCCCATGCAGGCATGAGGTTCAATGTAACCCTGATGGGTTGCCTCGGTAACGAAGCTGTCCTCAATTACCAGATCCGCCTCGGCAAATCCGGCTTCGACATCTCCGTGGCCGCTTTCGTGATAGCGCACCACGTTGGGGTGCATCCCCTCAGGCACCGAATAATCTGCCGCACCTTCGCGGATGACAGGCGCGTCCGGTGCCATCGCCTTGTCCACATCTGTGACGTGGGGCAAAACTTCATATTCAACCTCGATCAGCTTCAGCGCATCGCGCGCCGCCAAGGCTGATGTCGCTGCAACTGCTGCAATCGCGTGGCCGTCATACAGAGCCTTTTCGCCCGCCATGACATTTTCCAGCACGTTCCAGAATTCGCCTTCCAGCCCCGGCTTGAAGGGGACATCGGCGAAATCGGCGCGGGTAACAACGGCTTTGACGTCTTTGTGGGCCTCGGCCTTTGAAGCATCAATCTTGACGATCCGCGCATGGGCATGGGGTGAACGCAGGATAGCGCCATGCAACATGCCGGGGGCTGAGATATCCGCACCGAACTTGGCGCGGCCCGTCACCTTGTCCAGACCGTCAGGGCGGTCAGGGCGGGTGCCGACAAACGTGAAGTCAGATTTGCGATCGTCCAGTGCCATTACGAAGCCTCCCGCATCTCAGCCGCCGTATCCATCACGGCGCGAATGATTTTGTCATAGCCGGTGCAGCGGCAGAGATTGCCTGCCAGCCAGTACCGGGTTTCCTCTTCGGTGGGATTGGGGTTCTTTTCCAGCAGCGACTTGGCCGCCACCAGAATGCCCGGGGTACAGATGCCGCATTGCAGGGCGGCATACTCGATCATCTTCTTTTGCAGCGGATGCAGGACGTCGCCGTCCGCGATCCCTTCAACTGTTTCGATCTGCTTGCCCTCAGCCTCGACGCCCAGCATCAGGCACGAACACACCAAACGGCCATCGACGCTGACCGAACAAGCACCGCAATCGCCGGTGCCGCAGCCCTCTTTCGCGCCGGTCAGGTTCAGCTTGTCGCGCAGACAGTCCAGCAGGGTTTCGCGCGGGTCGCAGAGGTATTCGACCGCGTCCCCATTCACGGTGGTGGATACGTGGAACTTACTCATACGTCTTCTCCCTTTGCGCGGGCATAGGCGATTTTTGCGGCGCGCTTGGCCAGAACGCCAGCAACTTCGGTGCGGAATGCAATAGTGCCGCGTTTGTCATCGATGGGATTGCAGGCAGCCGAGGCCGCTGCAGCCAGCGCGTCCAGCGCCGCGTCATCCAACGCGCTGCCAATCAGCGCTTTGGCGCAGTCTTCAACCAGCAAGACGGTTGGTGCGACAGCCCCCAGTGAGACGCGCGCCTCGGTGATGGTATCGCCATCCAGTCGTAAGTTTACGCCCACACCAACCACCGCGATATCCATCTCGGTGCGCGGGATAAAGCGCAGATAGGCGTCACCGGCGTTGTCGCCACGCGCTGGAATGTTGACCGCCGAGATCAGTTCGCCTTTGGCCAGTGAGGTCTTGCCGGGTCCCGTCGGGATGTCTTCGACCGCCACCTCTCGTGTGCCGTCCGGGCCCGTCACGGTGACTGTAACGCCTGCCGCAACCATCGCTGGCACCGAATCCGCCGCCGGAGAGCCATTGCACAGATTCCCGGTCAGCGTCGCACGCCCCTGTACCTGAGTCGATCCAATCAGGTCCATCGCCTCGACCACACCCGGCCAATCGCGGCCCAACGCGGCGTGCTCGCTCATCTCGGCGCCGGTCGCGGCGACGCCCAGCGTCCAGCTGCCATCGGCATTGCGGGTAATTTCGCTAACGCCGTCGATCTTCTTGATGTCGATCAGCGTATCGGGCGTCACCAATTCCGAGCGCAACTGCACCAGCACATCGGTGCCGCCTGCCAGAAACCGAGTGATGCCCGTTGCATTTGCGGCCAGAGCCGACGCCTCGGCAAAGCTGGCGGGGCTGTGATAATCCATGAAAGTACCTCGCACCTGTTGATCAGGATAGACTGGGGTTCGCCGGGGACGTTAGTGCAGCAAGTCGGCGGCGTCCATGGCTGGAACGACCAATTTTTGGGATTCAAAATGTCGTTTTATCGAGAGCAATCACAGATCGATCTCGATCACCCCGTCTGCCCGGGCCGCCCGGCTTTGGCACAGTATGATCGCACCTTCGCGTTGTTTGTTGGACAAAACGAAATCGCGGTGTTCGATCTCACCTGAAATCACGTCACATTTGCAGACCCCGCAGATCCCATCAGCGCATTTCACATCCACGTGAAAGCCCGCCTCATTAAGTACCTGCGCCGCATCTTTGTCAGCGGGAACAGTCAACTCCCGACCCGATTTCGCCAATTTCAGAGTGAACGGATGGTTCTCATATTCGGGCTGTTCCGGCACGGAGAAAAATTCGAGATGCCGTGCACCTTCCGGAAACCCCTGCCGTTCGGCAGCGTGAATGACGCCGTCCATATAGCGGTCGGGGCCGCAGGTATAAACGTGCCATCCGTCCTGATATCCGCCCAGAACAGCCTCCAGATCAGCCCGTGTGCCCTCGTCTGAGAAGTAATATTGCACGTGATCGGCCCATGGCACAGCCGCCAGATCATCCAGATATCCGGCACCTGCTCGTGTGCTGGCGGAATAGTGAAGCTCGAACGGTTTGCCCATCGCATGTAGTCGGTGGGCAAAAGCAATCATCGGCGTGATGCCAATACCGCCGCCCATCAGAAAGGTTTTGGTTGCAGTCTCGTCCAGCTCAAAATGGTTTATCGGCTTTGAGATGAAGACCTTGCGCCCTTCGTTGAAGATGCGATGCAGCAAGGCCGAGCCGCCGCGCCCTTCATCCTCGCGCAGCACGCCGATCTGATATGTGGTGCGGTCGGAGGGATCGCCCGACATCGAGTACTGCCGCAGGAATTCGGGCGAAACCAGCACGTCCAGATGCGCGCCCGCAGTCCATTTCGGCAAGGGCGCACCGTCGAGGGTTGAGAACTCGTACTTGGTGACATCCGAGGTCATCTTGTCGACCTTGGTTAGTTCCACCCGCATCACCGGGGCGTCCCCGGCGACCTGATAACGGTGGATCACAGACATATCGCCTGCCGTTTTGCGCGCTTTGTAGTCTTCAGCTGTGACCATCGCCTCATAGGCGGCAATTCCGGCTTCCCGGTCCATGTTGAAGGGATAGGGCCATGGGTGCGGAGCGAGCGGAGCGGGGTAGACAGCAAGCGTCTGATCCTCGTACTTCAAATCGAGGTCTTTTTGTAGGTCCCGCCGGTTCAATGGGTGCTGCGACGGGCGATAGGCTCCGTCGGCTTCCAGTTCGATATCCCACCACCATTTCTTGGTGTCATTCAGACCACCATTACCGACGGCGTCATCCAGTTTGGCCAATGCAGGCGCGGCCTGCGGAATATTCATCGCAGCCCATCGGAACGGGCGTTCCTTGAATATACCTTCGAGATTCCACGGGCAGGTCTTCATGCATCGTCCGCACATCGCCCCCCCGGGCGTGGTGATACGGTAAGTGGCGCATTTCTGGCTGTCGGATTTCCAGATTTCATAGCCGTTGAACATCAGCTTTGGCCCGGCAGTGATCGCGCCCGAAGGGCATTCCCGAGCGCATTTGTTGCAGCTTTCGCAAAACGTCTGAAGGCCGAAATCGATGGGCTTGTCATGCGTCATCGGCATGTCGGTTGTCACGACACCGGATTTCAGGCGCGGGCCAAGATAGGGGTTCAGGATCACCTCACCGATCCGACTGACCTCGCCCAACCCCGACAACAGCAGCAGCGGCGGTTGCAGCACCTCGCCATCCATCACCGTATGCGCCTTGGCCTTGTAGCCGAGATTTCGGATTTGCTGCGCGATCACGCCCCCCAGCAGTGAAAACCGCAGATAGGCGCGCATGGATTGGGCCACGCTGATCCAGTCATCCCCGCTGGCGCCTTCCATCGTCTCATAGCCCTGGTCGATGATCATGCTGATCGCCTGATCATGGGGCGGAACGATTTCTTCTCCGGTGGCGTCATGGGAATACCAGCTCCACTCGGGGCACCGGCTGAGCCCGACCGCATCGACCCCAAGGAAATAGGTTGCAGCCTTGATATTCGCGGCATTTCTTTCAGTATCTGTGGGCTGTACTGCCTCGGCGCTGTCACCGTCCTGCAGCAAAACAAATGCGCCCAGCGCGCGGCGTTGGGCAAAGCTGGGGGCGGATTTGCGCACGTAATGCCCGCCCTTTGTCGCGTCTTGCAGCGACTTACCCATGTCGCCGAACTGAGCCCGCGCAAACATGTCTGCGCGTTTGGGCACCCGGGCTACGTTTTGCTCGTCGATATAGGTGGTCGGTGTGTCGACTCGTTTGAGGTTTTCAAAAGGATGTGCCCCGTCCACATAGCGCCGCTTGGCATAGGCATCCCGGTTCACAGCGTTCTTGGCGAAGCCTGCACCCAGCCACCATGCAGGTCCTTGCGTGCGGAACCACGGTTGTTCGGCCAGCGGTCGCAAGGGTCGGTCATGCGCGATCTCCATTTCGGTGGTCACAGCGGCCAATCCGAACCGCTTACCCAACCAGGGCACCACAACCGCACCATCCTCAACCGAGGCCAGACCCGCAGCAACTGCCAGCTTACCCAGATCAACCTCAGAGGACATCGCCGTATGCGCCCGCGCATCGAAACCCAGGAGGCGGATGTAGTTGGCAATGACCACAGCATTCTCGGTGGCAAGCAAACAGGCGCGGTGATCCTGCGCATCCATGATCCAATCGGTCCCGGGCTCCGAGGGGTCCGGATCGCGGTTGAACTCATACAGAAACACGAGCGTATGGCGATGACGGTCCATCGGGCGTGGCGCGGCCTCCATGCTTTCTTTTAGATCCGCCATGATCACATCGATGCCCGAGGCCAGCGTTTTGGTTTGCCGTGTCCTTAGCGCATGTGCCAGCCGGTCGATATCCGGGTTGCGCCGAGGCTCAGCCAACATCGCCTCCGCGGGTAGCGGCCCGCAGCCCATCATCGACGCATCGTTGAAATAGCCAAACGCTTTCAGATGGTTGGCACGATCTGCTGGGTTGGCAGGAATTTCCGATGCGACGGGGTTCACAAATCCATCCCGGATTGCGTCCATCATCGCCTGAAACTCTCCCATCGCATTCACGATGCTTTCGGGCTGCTCGGGCCTGCGAAAGCTAAGCGCACACATCGGTTCGACCTGCGCCAGATCAGGCATCCGATCCTGCCGCGCCAGCCGTTCCAGCGGGAACGGACCCATGTGAACAGGTCTGTTCTTGTCCGAGAAAAAGCGGATCCCCATCGCGCGCCTCCAGTTAGCTGCCCTTTCCCCTACCCCGGCATGGACACCAAATCCATTCATGAATAATCATAAATGGTATGAGCAGAATTGATTTCACAGATCTGGACGGCAAGGTCCTACGGGTGTTCCTGACGATACTCGAAGAAAGCTCGGTCTCGAAAGCTGCCGACCGGTTAGGGGTGACGCAATCGGCCATCAGCCATACGCTGGGCAAGTTGCGGCAAGTGCTGGGCGATCCACTATTTGTCCGATCCGGACAGGGGCTGACCCCGACCGAGCGCGCTTTGTCGCTGAAAGAGCCGGTGCAACAGGTGCTGGACAACATGCGCGCCCTGACCGAAGGTCGCCCGTTTGATCCGCTGTCCGAACAGATGGACATTCAGATCGCCACCAACGACATGCCGCGCGAGTTGATCTTTCCCGAACTTCTGCGGGCGACACGCGCCGAAGGCGTCAGGTTGCGGCTGGAGTTCATCCCGTCGGGTGTTCCCGACCCGGACTTGCTGCGCAGCGACCGGTGTCAATTGATGCTCACCCCGCTGCCACCGGACGGGCCGGATATCTTTCAGAAGCGGCTGATCACCAGCCCGTTGTTGGTATTCTATGATGCCGCTCACCGTGATCCGCCTGAGGATTGGCAATCCTATTGCAATAGCGATCATGTCGAGGTGCGATTTGCCGACGGGCGCAACGCCCGTGCCGTGATGCGTGGCGTGGATCAAAGCCAGATCAGACCGCCCGTCGTAACCCTGCCGCATTTCAACGCAATCCCGCCTTTCGTGAAAGGCAGCGACCTGATCTCGACCGACACGGCGCTGATGAAACGCGGGCCGCTTGCCACGCTGGACAGCGCACCACTGCCGTTCAAATGCGAAGCAGTGTCAATCTATATGGTCTGGCACCAACGCTCGGCCAACGACCCGGCACATCGTTGGTTACGCGACCGGATCGACGCGATTGCTGCCACACTTCAGACCTGAGATAGCAACCAGTCGCGCATTTGTTTCACCAGCTCCGGTTGGCGCGGTTTCTGCGGGGTGACGATGAAAAAGCTCAAATCGTCAACCAGCACCTCAGAGAGCGGCTGCACCAACCGACCCGAAGTCAGTTCCGCAGACACAAGTGGCGCATTGGCCAGCGCAAAGCCTTGCCCCGAGACAGCGGCGTCTATCGCCAGACTTGTCTGGCTGAAACTCATCATCCGCGGCTTCCCCTCGACCCCGGCGCGTTCAAGAAACAACGGCCACAGCCCATGGGAATCGCTTAGCAAAACGTGTTGCATCAGGTCGTCTGGACCTGAAATTTGCGATGCGAGGTCCGGACTGCCCACAACAACGAATTCGGTCGAGAACAAAGGTGTTGCTTGCAGATCTCGAGCAACCGGTGAACGGCTCTGGCGTACTGCAATATCGATTCCATCAGACTGGAAATCCGCCAACCGCTCGCGCGCGTCAACCTGCACCGAGATATCGGGATGGCGGGTCACAAAATCATTCAGACGCGGCACCAGCCATTTTGAGGCAAAGCTGGGCGTGACCGAGATCGTGATCTGCCGCTGATCAGCCAGCTCATCGACAGCCTCTTCAATCAGCCGAAACGCCCGACGCAGCGGCGCGTGGAACCGACGCCCCGCTTCGGTCAAGCGCAACCCACGTGGTAGTCGTTCAAAGAGTGCAGTGCCCAGCCGCGCCTCCAACCCCCGCACCTGCTGCGCAACGGCCCCTTGGGTTACGCCGATTTCTTCCGCAGCAAGACGAAAATTCAGGTGGCGTGCCGAGGCCTCGAAGGCGCGCATCGCGTTGAGAGGTGGAAGAGCGGGCATAGCTAAACTGTAGATTTTCTACAGCCTATGCGCAATAGAACTGATTGGTCAAAGTGAACGCTGCCAGCCATCTTTATACCAAACATCGCAAAGGAGCGTGAAGATGGAAAAAGTAGCTTTGATCACGGCAGGCGGCAGCGGTATGGGCGCGGATTCCGCGCGCAGATTGGCGGCGGATGGTTTCAAAGTCGGCATCCTGTCCTCGTCAGGCAAGGGTGAGGCGCTGGCGCATGAGTTGGGTGGCGTGGGCATCACGGGCTCGAACCAGTCGAATGATGACCTGCAGAAACTGGTCGATGCTGCAATGTCCCATTGGGGGCGGATCGATGTGCTGGTGAACTCAGCCGGGCACGGACCCCGCGCAGCGGTGCTGGAGCTGACCGATGAGGACTGGCACACCGGCATGGATGTCTATTTCATGAATGCCGTCCGACCGACCCGACTGGTGACCCCGATCATGCAAACGCAGGGCGGTGGATCGATCATCAACATCTCAACCTTTGCTGCGTTTGAACCGGACCCGGTTTTTCCAACTTCGGGCGTATTCCGCGCTGGGTTGGCTGCTTTCACCAAGCTGTTCTCGGACAAATACGCCGCCGAGAATATCCGCATGAACAATGTCTTGCCCGGTTTCATCGACAGCCTCCCGGAAAAGGAAGAGTTCCGCGCACGCATCCCGATGGGTCGCTACGGGCGCAGCTATGATGAGATCGCCTCGGTCGTGGCTATGCTCGCCTCCGAAGGCGGAGGCTACATAACCGGGCAGAACATCCGCGTCGATGGCGGCATCACCCGGTCTGTCTGAATTCAGAACCGCGCCTTAACAAAATGCGTCAGCGCCGCGCCGGTTTCGAAGAAGGCGCGGCGCAGGCCAGTCAAGTTTTCGCTATACTCAGCCACCGACGGAATCGGCAGCAAGGACGGATCGTCCTTGAGCAGACTTTTGGCCATCAAACGCCCGAACACGGTGCCCGGCCCGATCCCACGCCCCGAAAACCCATGCGCTGCTAACGCATTTGGACCGATCAGAGTGATTTTGGGAATATGATCCGAAGTCATGGCAATCCGCCCATGCCAGCCCTCAATCAACGGCTGATCCGCCAATTGCGGATAAAGTGCAGCCAGTTTGCGCTTGATCCAGGATTTGTGTGCAAATCCTCCGGCGCTGCTTAGGTCGCCCATACCGCCAATGATAAACCGTCCTGCCTGGTCCAAACGGAAGGATGTCATGATCAGGCCGGTATCCCAGCATCCCTCTGCTTTAGGCAATATGCTGGCCCGCAGGTTATGGGACAGCGGCGCGGTGGCGTATTGGAAGTAGTAGACCGGCACATAGTCTGGTGCCGTATCGGCGATGCCCAGATGATAAGCGTTGGTCGCCTGAATAACCGATCTTGCGCGTACGGTTCCACCATCCCCCTGCAGCACCCAAGCCCCGGCTTCCTGCCGCAAAGATCGAACCGGGCTTTGCGTATATATCTGCGCCCCCGCATTCTGTGCGGCGCGGGCCAGTCCCACCGCATAGCCCAGCGGCTGAATTGTACCCGCGCGGGGGTCAAACAATGCGCCGTGGACTGCCGGGCTGCCCGTCCGCTGGCGCGACGCATCAGGATCGAGCAATTCGACCGGCGCACCAGAAGCGCTCAGCTGTGCGTGGCGGGTACGCAGATCACCAAAGCCCGAGGCCGAATGAGCACAATGCAACGTGCCTTGCCGCTCAGGCTCGCAGTCAATCCCGTGCGCTTCAATCAACTCGAACACGTCTGACGGCGCGTTAGCCAGCAGATCGATCAACCGATCCCCCGCCATTTGCCCCAGATGCGACCGAATTTGATCGGGTGGCAGCCAAAGCCCTGCGTTGACGAGACCGACATTCCGCCCCGATCCACCATGGCCGATCTGATGCGCTTCGAGCAGGCACACCGAAGCCCCCGCTTTTGCTGCGGTCAAGGCCGCAGAACACCCGGTGTAACCACCGCCGATCACGGCAAGATCAACGCTTACGTCATCAGACAGCTTTTGCGTGTCGATACGCTCGCGACAGGTCTGCCGCCATAACGATTGATCATAGTTGCGCATGCCCGGGCCTCGCCAAAGTTTCGCCGATCATCAGGCTGGTCTCAGTTGGTTGCAAGGGCGCGCTGGTCAGCCCGCCCCATGGCGATGAGGAACGGATCAGCCTCCTGATGCGACTGGAATGACGCCTTGTCGGTCATGCCCCGCCAGCGCCCCAGTGTTAGTGACTGCGCCACCGCGCCGCTCAGCGTTGCACCGGGGCCGGTGACGATGAACAGATCGGGCGCGAACTCGCGTGCGGCGGTCTGGATCGCATGGGTGAAGTCATAGGTCTCGGTCACCTGATGGCCCAGCGTGTAGTCCCACAACTCACTCGTGTCAGTTGCGCCGGGCCACCAGATTTTGCCACGCCCGTCAATCATCGGGAACTTGGGCTGAGCAAAAAGATCAGAACTCAATTGCGCCCGACCTTCCGCCGCCACCGGGGCCTGCAGCGCCGTATGAAAGGCGGCGTGATTGGCCAGCCGCAATGGGAACCGATCCTGCACGGTGAGGTGTGCCGCCTCAAACGCCGTCAGACCCGCCTCATTGCCTGCCAATACCAGCATCCCGCCCAGATCGATGGAAAGCGCCAGAGTGTGATCGTGCAACGCATTGATCCTCGCCACCTCATCCAGCAATGCGGCTTTGCGGGCAGGATCATTCGCCCATGTCTCATCGACGAATGGGTAAACCAGTTGACCGCCGATCAGGTGCTTCTGCATCAGCGTGCCCATCGTATTGACCACGCGAAACCCGTTCCCAGGGGTCAATGCCCCTGCGGTGGCCAGCGCAATATACCAGCCCATCGAGTTACCAGTGACGGCGACGACTTCAATATCGTTGGCCAATGCCTGCGCATCGGCCAACGCGGCAGCATAGATCAGGGGTGAGGCCACATCGCCGCGCGAGTACTTCCCGACGCTAAAGCGATCAGCCCCATCCAAGGCAGTAATCGCATCCTGTCCGGTTCCGGCGCGAATAGCGTCGAAGCTGCGGAACAAGTCCATACGATCCGAATGATGTTGGTGCAGATAGCCCAGCTCAGGCTTGTTATAAGTGCCCCGACCCGGGCAGATCACAACGGCGGTGCGGGTCATGAGGCTACTCCTGTCAAAGCCAGCGCTGCGGCAAAGATACCGTCTTTCGAAGGAAGAGGCGCGGCATAGGCCGGGCCGGTTGCGATAAAGCAATCCTCGGCCACAACGCGGGCGGTTGGGGTGGAGGGACTTTCTTCGGCGAAGAAAGTCATCAGCGCCTCGGACTGGCTGCCGGTCTTGCGGCATTCGTCGACGATCAAAACATGCGCGCATGTTTTGGTGGCTTCGCGCAAAGCCACAACCGGCAGAGGAGCTAGCCAACGCATATCGATAATCCGGGTTTTCAGACCCGCCGCCTCAATTTCGGGCAGGGCCTGTTGCGACAGGTAATGCCCGTTGCCATAGGTCACGATGGCGAGATCGGTGCCGTCCCCGTGTACTCCCACCTCGCCCAGCGCAAATTTCTGATCCCGCGCAGGATAGGTGGTCATCCACCCGCCATCCTGCGCCGCATGCAGATCGCGCATCGGGTAGAGTGCGATCGGTTCAAGAAACACCACGACCCGCTGCTCTTCGCGCGCCAACCGCACGCATTCGCGCAGCATCAGTGCTGCATCGGCCCCGGTCGACGGGCAGGCGATGATGACACCAGGGATATCCCGCAAAACGGCCAGAGAGTTGTCGTTATGGAAATGCCCGCCAAAGCCCTTCTGATATCCCAGCCCCGCAATCCGCAGCACCATAGGGTTGGTGAACTGCCCGTTCGAGAAGAACGGCAGGGTTGCCGCCTCCCCCCTGATCTGATCCTCGGCATTGTGCAGATAGGCCAGAAACTGGATCTCGGGGATCGGGATGAAACCATTATGGCCCATACCAATCGCGAGACCCAGAATGGATTGTTCATCCAGCAGCGTATCAATTACGCGGTCCGGACCAAAGCGTTGCTGCAGCTTTTGTGTGACGCCATAGACGCCACCTTTGCGGCCCACATCTTCACCCATGCAAACGATCTCGGCATGTTCCAACATCAGATCGGTCAGCGCCCAGTTGATCAGGCGGCTGAGCGGCTGCGGATCAGCCATCGCGCGCAAGTCACCACCAAAGGCTTTAGCCCGCGCCTCAGCGCTCGGGCCGTTGGTCGGTATGCAAGAGCGCTTAGGCGGGATCAGGCTTGCCATCACCTCGGTCGCATTGGCAAGATGGGGACGGCTGGCAGCCTCTGTAGCCACACGATCCGTTCGGGTGCAGGTATCGCTGTAGATTTTCAACGCCTGATCCGGCGACAATGCACCCGCCTGATCCAGCAGTCGTACGGTGTGCAAAAGCGGATCATTGGCCTCATCCGCCTCAACCTCAGTTTTCGGCAGATAGGTCGTGGGCACATCCGCCCCGGCATGGCCATAAAGCCGCACGGTTCTGAGATGCAGGAAGGCCGGTTTCCTGCGCTTGCGGACATAATCTGCAGCCTCTTTCGCGACCGCATGGGTTTCATAAATGTCCAACCCATTGGCCTGAAAATACTTGATCCCCGGACGATGCTCCATCGACGCCTGAATCCAGCCCTTGGGCGTTTTGACCGAAATCCCGATACCGTTGTCTTCACACACGAACAGCAGCGGCAGCGGCGTCGATTGCACACTGGTCCAGCCTGCCGCGTTGATCGCCCCCTGCGCGGTTGAGTGATTGGCCGAGGCATCCCCAAATGAACACATCGCAATCCCGTCTTCCGGCAACACGCGATGTTCGGGCGCATGTCGCCGGGCTGCCCCCAGCGCATAAGCCGCACCAACGGCTTTGGGCAAATGGCTGGCGATGGTCGAGGTCTGCGGCGGGATCATCAGCGCCCTTGATCCCAACACCTTGTGCCGCCCGCCCGAGGTCGGGTCCTCTTTCGAGCACGCAAAGCTTAGCAGCATATCCCACGCGATCTGCTGACCGGGCACCTGTTCGGCACGCGCGATCTGAAACGCAGCATCCCGGTAATGCAGAAAGGCAATATCGCTTGGGCGCAATGCGTGCGCGACGGCGGCCATCCCTTCGTGGCCAGATGAGCCGATGGTGTAGAACCCCTGCCCCGCCTTCTGCATCGCCCGGCTGGTCCGATCCAGCGCGCGACTGAGAACTTGCGACCGGAAAAGCGAAACGGCTTCAGCATCGCCCAGACCGACGCGCGGCGGGGCTCCGTCGGGAAAATCACGATTTGCGACACGGGTCAGGAAATTCTCATGTACGATCTGGGCGCGGTCCATGTCTCTCGCTTTTGTCTTGTTGGTGTCATCGGCCTTGGGGAACCTCTGCGCGGGAGCGACCCGCTTGCTGATTTGTCCCGCGCTCCGACGTGAATTTCAAGATCGCGGATGGTACGGCACCCGCTCGACCACAAAAGTGATGTGGCGCACCAGTCATCGCTCTGGCGGCAGGAAAAAACCAGTGCTATTGCGTTCAATAGGTATGAGGATTTGTCATATGATTGCACCCCGCCGTTTCTTGCCTTCAATCTCGTCCTTGCTTGCACTTGAAGCCGTAGATCGGCTGGGCAGCGCATCTGCTGCTGCGGCTGAGCTGTCCTTGACACAAAGCGCGATCAGCCGGCAATTGAAGACGATGGAGGATCAGCTGGGCGTGCAATTGATTGAGCGCAGCCAGATGCGATTGCACTTGACGCCAGCAGCCAAAGACTATGTGCAAACCGCAAGGTCTGCTGTTCAGGATCTGGCGCAGGCCGCACTGAAACTCAAAGCCAACCCGGCGGGTGGGTCACTTGATCTATCGATCCTTCCCGCGTTCGGCATGCATTGGCTGGCACCCCGCCTTCAGGATTTTGCGCGACGGCACCCTGAGGTCACCGTCAATCTGGGTACCCGCCTCAAACCGTTTGATTTCATGTCTGAACCATTCGATGCCGCGATCCATTTCGGTCAGCAAGACTGGGCGGGCGTTCAGTATTTACCGATCATGCGGGAAGAAGTCCTGCCCGTCTGCGCCCCTGCCCTTACCGCTGTCAATTTCAATAGCTTGGGTGCTCTCCGCGCCGCGCCACTGCTGCATCTGGAGTCGCGTCCGGATGCCTGGGAGCGCTGGTTTGAGATACAGGGCCAGCCCGTCACCGGCCTACGGGGAATGCTGTTCGATCAGTTTTCGACCATGATTCAGGCCACGATTCATGGGTTGGGCGTGGCTCTGTTACCGTCATATCTGGTGCAGGATGATTTGCGCACCGGGCGGCTTGTCCAGGCATGGGACGGGCCGCGCGTGAGCCTTGGCAGCTATTATCTGGTCTGGCCGAATGACCGCTCGATGCCCGAGCCTCTACGGTCTTTCCAAGCCTGGATCAGTGAACAGATTGGGGCAGACGCCCACGCCTAACGCGGCCTTAGAACTTGCCGTTGTCATTTTTCCATTCGCTGCGTGGTGCAATGGACTCAACCGTGTCCCAGTGTTCGACGATCTTGCCATCTGCAACGCGGTACAGATCATAAAATGCGCTGTGAGTGCCCTGATATTCACCTTCGCACACGGTCAGTACAAAATCCCCTTCCGCCAATACCCGATGCAGATGCTGATAGTTTAGGGCGTTCCTATCGGCCAATGCGGTCCTCAAGGCAGTCAAATTATCAGAGAACTGCGGACTGTGTTCTACGTAAGCGGAAGTGTTGATACAGGCCTCTATCTGGTCGAGGTTCCCGGCAATCAACGCGGTTTCGACGAAGGCGCGAACAAAGGCCCGGTTTTCCTCGGTTTGCTCGACATCCCGAACTTCGGTCGGACCATCCACCATACTGTGATCCGAGCCGTTTGGCCCCATCCGTTTCTGGATATTGTCCCAATGCTCTACCGCTTGCCCGTCTTCGAACCGGAACACTTCGAAGCCGATATTCCGCCGTGAGAAATCATATTCCGTATGCGCGAAGACAAAATCGCCGTCTTCAAAGGCGCGTACGATATTCACGCGCGGTGAGGTCTGGGACAGCCGTTTGAATAGGGATGCAAGCCCTTCGCTGCCTTCATGGGTTTGCGGATTGTGCTGGATATATCGTGCTTCATTTACCACCGAAACCGGACCCGGATCGCCCGTTTCGATGCTTTTGAGCAGGGCAGATATGCGATCTTTGTTGGACTTCTCCATACCGGGTTCCCTTCAGGTCTGACTACTCCGTGATCACAATGGCAGGCGACGTGTCAGGCATCAACGCCAGCAACAGCCAAACCCTGCGCGGCCTTCGGCCTTGCGTCTTGCGGACGGCAGGGGGCCAGGCAGGCGCGGGCTGCGTCCGCGCCTGCCTGGCCCAACGGGAGGAGACGTTCCGTAAGGAATGTGGACGACGGGCGGGAGTGTTTTGGTTCAGACGTCCAGCGAACGGGCGATGAGTTCTTTCATGACTTCATTCGTCCCGCCATAGATCATCTGGACCCGCGCATCCGCATAGAGCCGCGCGATCGGGTATTCCATCATGAACCCATAGCCGCCGAACAGTTGCAGGCATTCGTGCATCACTTCGTTCTGCACCTCAGAGCCCCAGTATTTCACCATCGAGGCCGTCGCGGCATCCAATTCACCGGCCTCCAGTTTACCAATGCAGTCATTGACGAAACTGCGCAGCACCTCGGCCTTGGTTTTACACTCGGCCAACTTGAAACGTGTGTTCTGGAAATCCATCACCCGCTGTCCGAACGCCTTGCGCTCCTGCACGTATTCCACCGTCTGCGATATGGCGAAATCGATCGCGCCCAGCGCCATGATCCCGATGGTCAGCCGCTCCCACGGCAACTGTTTCATCAGTTGATAAAACCCCTGCCCCTCTTCCGGACCCAGTAGGTTGGTCATTGGAACTTTGACATCCTCAAAGAACAACTCGGCTGTGTCGTTGCCCTTCATTCCCAGTTTCTTGAGGTTCCGCCCCCTCCGGAATCCATCAGCCCTGTCGGTTTCGACCACAATCAGAGAGACACCCTTCGCCCCTAACGACTTGTCAGTTTTGGCAGCCACGATAACCAGATCAGCCGATTGCCCGTTGGTGATAAATATCTTGGACCCGTTGAGCCGATAAGAATTGCCATCCTTCTCAGCGGTCGTCTTCACGGCTTGCACATCCGATCCCGTGCCCGGCTCGGTCATGGCCAGCGCGCCGATCATCTCACCCGAGGCCAGTTTCGGCAGCCACTTCTGTTTCTGATCCTCACTGCCATAAGCGGTGATGTAGTGGGTCACGATAGACTGGATGCCATATCCCCATCCTGCGTCCCCGCGCGCAGTCTGCTCATACAAAGTAACGGAATCGAAACCCATCCCGCCGCCGACGCCACCATATTCCTCAGCAATCGAACCGGCCATCAGACCCGTCTCTCCCGCCCGCAACCAAAAAGTACGATCAACCGCCCCGTTCTCGGCCCATTTCTCGGTATTGGGTACCAAGGCATCATCCATGAACCGGCCCGCCATTTCAGCAAACATTCGGTGTTCGTCAGTAACCCAGGCGGCGGTGCTGGTAAAAAGCGACATCAAATAGCTCTCCAGATCAGGTGTTTGCCCAAAACTAGCCGGGTGTGTGATTCCTTCCAATCCATGTGACGTGGCGTCCAGGACAGATACTACGCAACGTCCTTGGCACCGTTGCCGAATTTGGGGCCAAACGTTCACATCTGTGTTCCCACGCCTGACAGAGCAGGCCAACATCGACCATATTGCGCATACGCCCCGGACGACCCAGGAGACAGCATAATGCCCCGCGCCTTTTCTGAACTGACCTTCACACCTGCCGTTCGCGCCCATCAAGAGCGGATGGGATCCGCCGCGACCTATGCGAAATTCCTGAGCCGAGGACCAAAACAGGGCCATCAAATCGGACCGGCCGAAGAGGCGTTCATTCGCGCCCGCGACGGGTTCTATCAGGCCACCGTCTCAGAAACCGGCTGGCCTTATGTGCAGTTTCGCGGTGGGCCGATAGGGTTTCTGAAAGTGCTGGACCCGCACACCATCGGCTATGCGGACCTGTCTGGTAACAAACAATATATCTCGCGCGGCAACCTGGATGGGAATGACCGCGTGGCACTGATATTAATGGACTACGCGAGCCAGCGCCGCCTCAAGATACTTGGCCGGATGACATTCAAGGAAGGTGCCGCGGCAGCAACTGATCTTTACACCAAAGGCTCCGAGACCGAGGCAGAACGGGCCGCGATCATCAAAGTTGAAGCGCTTGACTGGAATTGCCCCCGCCACATCACGCCGCGCTTTACCGAGGCCGAGCTTCGGCCACATCTGAATGATCTGGGTCAGCAACTGGCTGTTCTGCAATCAGAAAACCAGCGTTTACAGAGGGAATTGGCTGAGCTCAAAGCTGCGGCCGTTTTTCGAAGATGAAATCCGCGCCGGTTCAGATGTGAAACGAATGGCGCGCGATCGCTATGGATCTGAGCGGCAATTTGTGACGCAGGGTTGCCCTTTGGTCCAAGCTTTGCTTTGTCCTTTCTAAACATCACGACCTGCCGTCCGCTTGAGGCAGGAGCGGATAACAGAGAGGATCATCACATGGCAAAAGTTGCGTTCCTTGGCCTAGGCGTCATGGGCTACCCGATGGCCGGGCATCTTCAGGCTGCCGGCCACGAAGTCACCGTCTACAACCGCACCGCATCCAAGGCCGAGGCTTGGGTCGCCCAGCATGGCGGCGCGATGGCCCTGACACCGCGGCAAGCCGCAGAAGGGGCAGAGTTCGTGATGGCCTGCGTTGGCAATGACGACGATCTGCGTATGGTTTGCACAGGTGAAGATGGCGCCTTTCACGGAATGGCCAAGGGTGCGGTATTTGTTGATCACACCACCGTCTCGGCCAAGGTCACGCGTGAGTTGTACGAGGCTGGCATGACACAGGGGGTTGCTTTTGTGGACGCCCCGATCTCGGGCGGTCAGGCGGGAGCCGAAAATGGTGTGCTATCGATCATGTGCGGCGGTGACATGGACGCTTATCGTGCTGCTGAGCCGGTGATGCAGGTCTATTCCAAAATCTGCCGCCGCATTGGGGACAGCGGCGCGGGTCAAATGACCAAAATGTGCAACCAGATCGCGATTGCAGGGCTGGTGCAGGGCCTGAGCGAAGCATTACATTTTGCCGAAAAGGCTGGGCTGGATGGTCGGGCTGTGGTCGAGGTGATTAGCCAAGGCGCGGCAGGCAGCTGGCAGATGGCCAACCGGTATGAAACCATGCTGGATGACCATTTTGAGCATGGCTTTGCAGTCGACTGGATGCGCAAGGATCTGGGAATCTGTCTGGATACCGCCAATGAGACCGGGGCTTCACTGCCAGTGACGGCGCTCGTCGACCAGTTCTACAAAGACGTGCAGAAACTTGGCGGGGGCCGGTGGGATACGTCCTCGTTGTTCAAACGGTTGCGAGCACTGGACTGAGCAAAGGGGGGGCTGTCTGCCCCATCGCGCCAGGGCGCGACTCCGCCCGAAGATATTTTTGGCCAGATGAAGAGGATCACCGTGGCAGTTGCAAGAGATAGCGCATGAGCGACATGAACACTTTCTGGGCTGGTCGCCTGCGTGAACACTGGGGTTTGGACGCCCGTCTGACGCGTCTGGATGGGGAGTACGACCTCAACTTTCTGGTCAAAGCCACCAACGGGCAGGATTATGTGCTCAAGGTGATGCGCGCGGGGTGCGATGCGGCATTGGTCGATCTGCAGGTCAAGGCGCTGGGACATCTCAACGCAGCAGCGCCCGGATTGCCCTTTCCTGCCGTTTATCCCGATTTGAACGGGATGATGTTGCCTGAGATTGCCGACGCGCATGGGCAACCGCGACAGGTCTGGCTGCAGGAACGACTGCCGGGGGCATGCTATGCAAGCAGCGCGCCCAAGACCGAAGACCTGATACTAAAACTGGGCCGTGTTCTGGGCGCAACCGACCGGGCGCTGGAGGGGTTCACCCACGAGGGCTTGCATCGCGCCGATTTCAAATGGGATTTGACGCGGGCGAGCTGGATCGTCGACCAACTAGAGGCCATCTCTGATCCGGCACGACGCGCGCGCGTTCAACAAATCGCTGCGGATTTTGAGGCGATCTCTGATCAACTGGGTGCATTGCCAAAGCAGGCGATTCACAATGATGCCAATGATTACAATGTCCTTGTTGAAGGCAATCTGGGCGAGCGACGCAGCATCTCGGGTCTGATCGATCTTGGCGACATGTGCGCGGCGCCGCGCGTTTGCGATCTGGCTATTGCCGGGGCCTATGTCGTTCTGGACCACCCTAAACCCGAGCGCGCATTGGCTGCGCTGGTGCGCGGTTATCACGCCGCCAATCGGTTACGCCCGGATGAGATCGACCTGATCTGGCCTTTGTTGCAAGCACGTTTGGCGGTGTCCGTGGTGAATTCGACCCTGATGGCGATTGAGAACCCGGATGATCCGTATGTCACGATCAGCCAGGCCCCAGCGTGGCGATTGATTGAAAATGAGGCAATCAATGGCGCACTCATGCCCGCCCGATTGCGCGCCGCGTGTGGCTTGCCCGTTGTGGACGGGGCCGAGCGCATTCACGCCTACCTGTCCAGCCATCGTGGACACTTCGCGCAGATGTTCGGGCAGGATCTGAGCGACGCACCGATAGGCTCACTGTCGGTGGAGAACTCGACCTGGCCGCAAAACCCGTTCCACATGCCACTGGACGAGGCGGCGCGGGTCGGTGAGGAGTTTGGGGAAGGTCCCTGGCTTGGATATTACAGCGAGCCTCGCCTGATCTATGCCGAGCCGGGATTTCGCAAAGGACCGTGGAAAGCCTCGGATCGGCGCACTGTGCATCTGGCCGTGGATGTGTTCGCACCCGCCGGGACAGTGCTGCATGCCCCGCTCAGCGGTAGGGTTGAAGCGGTTGAAAACAGGGAAGCGCATCTCGACTATGGCGGGGTGGTGATCCTGCATCACGAAACGCCTGAGGGAGACGTGTTTTATACGCTCTATGGCCATCTGGACCCCGAGGTCAGCGAGCGATTGAAACCCGGTGACCCGGTGGCTCAGGGTGCAGCTTTTGCCCGTCTGGGCGATGCCAGTCAGAATGGCGGATGGGCCCCGCATGTGCATTTCCAACTGGCGCTGACAACCGACGGTATGCAGGCCGACTGGCCGGGCGTAGCGGATCCTGATGAGCTCGAGCTTTGGCACGCGGTCTGCCCCAACCCCGCAGCACTGTTGAACTTGCCTGATGAAAAGGTTTTCTATCGACCAACCGACAAGCAGGCGATCCTGCAGGACAGGCGCGAACACTTCGGCGGAAATCTCAGCCTGACATACGACGACCCGGTCATGCTGGTGCGTGGTTGGAGGCATCACCTGTTCGATGAATGGGGGCGACCCTATCTGGATGCCTACAACAACGTTCCGCATGTAGGCCATGCGCATCCGCGTATTCAGGCGGTTGCAGCGGATCAGCTGAAGCGCATGAATTCGAACACACGCTATCTGCACCCGGCGCAAACCGCCTTTGCCGACAAGGTATTGTCGAAACTGCCGGATCACCTTGAGGTCTGTTTCTTCGTCAACTCAGGGACTGAGGCCAACGAATTGGCTCTGCGTCTGGCGCGCGCGCATACCGGGGCAAAAGGGATCGTGACGCCCGATCACGGCTATCACGGCAACACAAACGCTGCGGTGGCGATCTCGGCCTACAAATTCAACAAACCTGGCGGTATTGGGCAGGCAGATTGGGTGGAACTGGTTGAGGTCGCGGATGACTATCGCGGCTCGTTCCGGCGTGATGACCCCGAGCGTGCCCGGAAGTTTGCTGACCTGATTGATCCGGCGATTTCGGCATTGCAGGCAAAAGGGCAAGGCCTAGCCGGGTTCATCGCTGAAACATTCCCCTCGGTCGGGGGACAGATCATTCCACCAAAAGGCTATCTGTCTGCGGTCTATGAAAAAATCCGCGCCGCCGGAGGGGTCTGCATTGCCGATGAAGTCCAGACTGGCCTCGGGCGCCTGGGCGACTATTACTTCGGCTTTGAACATCAGGGCGCGCTGCCTGACATCGTGGTAATGGGGAAGCCCATCGGTAACGGTCATCCGCTGGGCGTGCTGGTTACAACCAAAGAGATCGCCCAAAGCTTCGACAACGGGATCGAGTTTTTCTCGACCTTCGGAGGATCGACCCTGTCTTGCCGGATCGGAAAAGAGGTGTTGGACATCGTCGACGATGAAGGCCTTCAAGAGAACGCCCGTGTGATGGGGGCTCGTCTGATGGACGGCCTCCGAAAGATCGAAGCGGACTTTGCCTGCGTTGGCGATGTACGCGGCATGGGTCTGTTTTTAGGGGTGGAACTGGTCAATCCTGACGGTTCGGAAAGCGGTGAGATTTGCAGCTACGTCAAGAATCGGATGCGCGATCATCGCATTCTGATCGGTAGCGAGGGACCCAAGGACAATATCCTGAAAATCCGGCCACCGCTAACCATCGAAGCAGAGGACGTCGACATGATTCTTTGGGCGATGCGGGAGGTTCTTGGCGAAGTGGGTGACTACAGCCCTGCCCCCATGTGCGATCACGATCATCATCATGCGGGCTGCGGCTGCTGCTAAGAAACACAAAACCCCAGCGAAATTGCTGGGGTTTTGTCGCCGTCGATCAGTGGAGCACTGAATGTGGGGGGTGGTGCCCGGTCGTCGGCAAAGGGATCGAAACGGTCATCCGGCGTAACGCCAAGCCCAGTTCCTCGGACAACGAGGCCAGAGCCGGGGCGAAATCGGGCCGTACGATCAGCGAGGCCATCATCATTGCATCTTCACGCGCCCCTTCAGAGGCGGCACCGATCATCTGGGCAAAACAATTCTCATCAGCGCCCAGACATGCACATCCCAGCCAATGACGCACCAGCGGACGGCGACCGTGATGTGCACAAAGTGAACACAGCCGGTCCAGCGTCAGCATCGTGGCGCGTCCCTGATCTGCACCCAGCGCGATGTCAAAATCGCTTGCGGCATTTGCCCGGCCTTCGACCCCATCACCCCAAAGCCGCAGATACATGACGGCTCCGGCCTCAATGGGGTTCAGGTCAGCCAGACGGCCAACAGCCGCCCCGCCACGCGAAGAAGGTGCGCTCATTTTGTCAGGATCAGTTTGCCTGCGCGGGTGATACGCAGCGTATAAAGCTGATCGCCCAGCTCGATATGGGCCAAATTGCCGCCTTTGGTGAGGTCTTCCGCCTTGTGGGCCGGAAGCATCGAAACAGCGTAGCTAAGGGTCGAGGTAGGGGTTTGCGCGTTCATTGGGGCATCTCCAGAGCATCTGTGGCACTTGGCCTTGTCTGTCTTCGTTTCGCTTGATCTGGCTGACCCTGTTTTGGGCTGGCTATCTGTTCGTGTGATTAATCTGATAAAAATAGTAAGGTTTGTCAAGCTGCTGTTTTTTCAATCGCTCCCACGGGTCTCTATTGCGCCGTCGCACAGCACGACCTAGGCATTGGACATCAACAAACAAAGGCGGATTCGCAGATGACAGCAGTTGTCGTATTTGATCTGGATGGCACCCTGATAGACAGCCTTGCCGACCTTGCAGCTGCGGTAAACCGAATGCTGCACGATCAGGGGCAGGCCTCATTGCCTCAGGATACGATCCGGGGATTCGTCGGGAACGGATTACCCAAGCTGGTCGAGCGGGCGATGACGCATTGCGGGCTGGAGCCAACGCTTCACAAGGACCTGACACAGCTTACTCTGAAGCACTACAATGCAGGCGCCTGCGATCAGACCGTAGTTTATCCCGGCGTGATCCAGGCGCTGGATGAGCTTCGCGATATGGGCTGTGCGCTTGGGGTCTGCACCAACAAACCCGAAGCCCCTGCCCGGCATGTGCTGGGCGAACTTGGCCTGCTACCCTATTTCAACACGGTCTTTGGTGGAGACACGCTGGATATACGCAAACCCGATCCAGAGCACTTGCACGCCTGTTTCAAGACCCTTCAAGCCGCAGGCCCACAGATCTTCGTTGGCGACAGTGAGGTTGATGCCGAAACTGCGCAACGGGCTCAGGTTCCGTTTTTGCTGTTTGAACAGGGATATCGAAAGTCGCCGGTTTCGGACATGCCGTACACGCTCAGCTATGATAACAGTACCGCACTGCCTGCACTTGTTCGGAAAATCCTGACGCAGGCATAGACCCCAAAAAAAGGTCGAGGGGCCGGCCAAGGGGGTAAGAAGCCAGCCCCTCATCGGGGGAAATTAGTGAAAGTGGATTGGGCGCACTGGCCCGATAGTTAATGAAAAGTTAACGCACCTGCGCGGATCGCGAAATTGGGGGATTCCCGTAGTGCTGCGATTTTTTTCCCGATCCCCCAAATTATTTTGCGCGCAGAAGCCTAAAAACTGGGATTTATACGGCTTTCTCAGCCGCGGCACGCGCGATAACCAGTTCCTCGTTCGTCGGAATGACCATCAGTTTAACACGTGACAGGTCGGTCGAGATGACGCGCAGATTGTCCGCGTTTGCATCGTGGTCCAGTTCAAGACCCAACCACCCCATGTCAGTGCAGATACGATCGCGGATATAGGTCGAGTTCTCACCGATCCCGCCGGTAAACACGACGGCGTCCAGACCTCCCAACACGGCGGCCAAAGCGCCCAGCTCACGGCGTATCCGGAACGTGTAGTAGTTGATGGCATTGCGTGCACCCGGCGTATTCGACGCCTCAAGCGTACGCATATCATTGGTCATCCCGGAAAGGCCAAGCAACCCGGATTTACGGTACAGAAGGTCCGAGATCTCATCCGCATTCATGCCTTGCTGATCCATCAGATACAGCACAACGCCCGGATCCAGCTGGCCACAACGCGTTCCCATCGGCAAACCATCCATGGCCGAGAACCCCATGCTTGAACCGACCGACCGACCTCCGATCATGGCGCACATTGAGGCACCGTTGCCAAGATGCGCCACAACCACCCGTCCGCCATGTATCAGCGGCGCAGTCTTGGCCAGATGGTCCGAGATGTAATCATAGCTCAGACCGTGGAAGCCATAGCGGCGAACGCCCATATCGTAATACTCGGTCGGCAATGCGAAGGTGTCATTGACCCAAGGGTGGTGGCGGTGAAAAGCGGTATCGAAACAGGCAACCTGCTTGGCATTGGGGAACCTGTCCATCGCAGTACGTGCGCCCTGCAGATTGTAAGGTTGGTGCAAGGGCGCAAAAGGCTCGAGTTTTTCCAGCATCTGCAAGCTTTCGGGGGTCAGCAGAATGGGCCTGTCATTATCCGGGCCGCCATGCACGATGCGGTGTCCAACCGCGGTCACGCCCGCCGACGGAAACTGCCGTTCCAGCAAATCCAAAATATAGTCCAAGGCGCTGGCCTGATCGCACAGCGCTTCAGAAGCGGTATCGGCAAGCACGCGGCCATCCGTGGTCTCTGCTTTGATGCGCGCCGCGCGGCTGCCGATGCGTTCCACCTCTCCCGAACAGACCAGGATCGGATCTGCTTCGCCTGCGGAGAACAACCCAAACTTCAGCGAGGACGAGCCTGAATTCAGTGTGATGATATGGTCCATCAGATCTTACCCGACATCCGCGCCGCATGCAGGGCCGCGACGGCACAGGAAACCAGCCGCGCCTTTTCGCCATCTGCGCGACTGGTCAGAATAATCGGTACGCGCGCGCCCAGCACCACCCCGGCAGCCTCGGCGTGCGCGATATACGTCAGTTGCTTGGCTAGCATGTTGCCTGCGTCCAGATTGGGTACGACAAGAATGTCTGCCCGTCCGGCCACCTCGGACACGATCCCTTTGGTGCGCGCCGCGGCCAGGCTGACCGCGTTGTCCATGGCAAGCGGCCCATCGACCAAGCCACCCCTGATCTGTCCCCGCTCGGCCATCTTCGACAGCAATGCGGCATCAATCGACGACCGGATTGCTGGATTCACCGTCTCGACCGCCGACAGAACACCCACTTTCGGAGCGCCAATTCCGATTGAGATTGCCAGATCGATCGCGTTCTGCGTGATGTCGATCTTGGTTTCCAGATCCGGCTCGATATTGATGGCCGCATCGGTCACCAGCAAGGGATGCGGCTGGCCGGGTATATCCATGACGAAGACATGCGTAAATCGGCGCCCCGCGCGAAGTCCACGATCCCGCCGCAACGCCGCCCGTAGCAGTTCGTCCGTATGAAGATGCCCCTTCATCAATGCTTCAACATGTCCTTCGACAACCAGATCAACCGCATTGTTGGCGGCGTCCAGATGGTCCTTAACGGGAACGATCTCAACGTCACCCAAGGGCAACTCAATCTCACGCGCTGCTGCAGCAATCTTGTCGGGGTCACCTATCAGGACCGGCTTGATGATGGTTTCACGCGCCGCCAATAAGGCCCCCCCCAGCGAGTTGGGCTCTTCTGGGGCGACAACTGCCGTGGGGATCGGAGGCAGCGGGCGCGAGCGATCGAGCAGTGCATCAAAATGCCGGTGCCGCTCGACGACCAGACCAGGCACTTCAATCTCATTGAATGACAGTTCTTTCTCCGGAGCGATCACGACCGCGATGCCGGACACGATCAGCGCCGCATCACTAGGGCGCATCACCTGAGTTTCCAGAACTACCTCGCGGTTATCGCGTTTTTTGATAACCGTAACTCTGGCCAGCAGTTCTTCACCCGCATATGCCCGGGCGCTAAAATCCAAGCTTTGCGACTTATACAGCGTACCCGCGCCCGGCAGGATATTCCCCAAAACGGCCGAGATCAGAGCCCCAAGAAACATCTCGGGCGCGATCGCCTCGTTTACGTTATCACCGTCCCCATCTTCGTCGGCCAGGTTCAAAGGGTTATGGTTGCCGGAATTCGATGCGAAGGCATAAAAATCATCCTCTGTGCAGAACCGGGTCAACTCGGCGGTGTCTCCGATCTGAAGCTGATCAAAGGGCTTGTTGTGATACTGCATTGAAACTCTCGGCGGCTGTTTTGCACCGATCATTATGAGATTTCACGTAAATTTCCAATGACGTTTGGTGGGTTTCTAGGGCTCAAACCCATCTGGCACACCGAACAGTGGCGCATCCAGTGTGGTCCCGGTCAATGCACCCATGAACGCCACCAGATCTGCGACCTGGGCATCGGTCAGTTCCAGCGGTTCGATGTCAATTTTCTGGCGATGACGCTCCATCTCAAACCGGTCCTGCCAGACGATGAAATCCACATTCTCAAGCCACGGCACGTTGGGCAGCCCGGCCAAATCAGGGGTCCAGGCAGCGAGGCTCTGAGATGGGTTCAAGTGGTGGCGAATAATGCCTTCCAGATCGGGAAAGGCACCGTTGTGACCATAGGGCGCCGTCTCTGTCACATTGCGCAGCATCGGTGTGCGGAAACGATAGGCGTCCTCAAGACGGTTGCTTTCACCCATATGACCCACGTCGCGGGCATAGGGGTCCCATTGGCGGGTCTTGCCCGGTCCAAATGGCGGCAAGCTCAGCGCGTGGAATTTTTGATCCGATAGCAACGGGCCGGAATGGCAGTTTGCGCAACCTGCCTCACCATAGAACAAGGTCATACCATCGTATTGCTCTGGCGTCAGAGCGGCATGGTCTCCGGCCAGATATTGATCAAACGGGCTGTTGGTGCTGCGCCACTCCAGTGCCATGAACGCGGCCAGCGCGTTGGTGATCTGAGTTATCGTGATGTCCTCGGTCGTGTCGATGTCATCGAACGCCTTGACCATGGCAGGCCCATAGCGCGGATCAGTGCGCACGCGTTTGGCGAGGATCGGCCAGCCCTTGTCGATGCGGTCATGCACCGCGCCGGTGACTTGATTTTCGGCCACATTTCCGGCCATTTCAAACTGCGAAGTCAGCGGGAAAAGCGCCTGCGCGGCCAGCAGCGAATTCAAGCCGTCCGGCAACCACTCCTGCGCGGGTGAGTTGAAACCGTTACCGTAGACGTCAGAGATACTCAGACGGCCATCATGGAAAACCGTGTGAAGCTCCTTTGCGCCAAGGTTCCAAAGCCCCGGCGAATTGCGGGGAATTCGCTTGCGGATTTTGTCCGCTCCGATGCCCGGCGTCCGGTCTGGCCCCAAGCCCATCCCGCCTTCTCCGATGCCAAGCGACAAGCCGTCCGAGGTGCCGAAATCCGGGTGATGGCAATGGGCGCAGCTTATGTTCCGGTTTCCCGACAAAATGGGATCGTAAAACAGTTGATGACCGATAGCGGCCTGTTCCATATCAAAGGGGATGAAATCGTCATCCGTCAGCGGGCGCGGCAATTCCTGAGCTGCCGCAGCCCCTGCCAAGAGGAAAGCAACCCCATGCGCCAGTTTGTATTTGCCCTGTGCCTTCTCGCGACCCCAGCGCTGGCTGAACTGGAACAAGCACGCGATCTGATGGAGGCCGGAGAGTTTGAAGCCGCGCGTGAGGAATTGCTGCCCGCCGCGCGCTCCGGCAATGCCGAAGCCGAGGAATTGATCGGTGTGATGTACGGGTTGGGCCTTGGGGTCGAACAGGACTATGAACGCGCGTTTGAATGGTACTTGCGCGCCTCGATGAAAGGTCATCCCGGGGCGCAATCCGGTATCGGTTGGTACTACGAGTTGGGTCTGGGCATGCCCGCTCCTGATCTGGTTCGAGCGTACATGTGGTATACGCTCAGCGCCATCGGCGGCGACCCCGATGCGGCGATCAGCCTTGAAGAAGTGGTCAAAAAAATGTCGCCGGAGCAGATCGAGAAGGCGCATGTTCTGGTCAACGACTACAAAGGGTGGATGTACCCGTTTCGGTGAGGGCCGGACCCCAGGGCCCGGCCCAGCAATTCAGTTCAGATCCGCATCACGTGAGGCATTAACATCCGCCTCGGCTGCTGCCACAGCGTCAGTCAACGCTACAAAGATCTCATCACCACGTGCCACATTGGACTGGAACCAGTCATAGACCGGGGTTGCGGCTTCTTTGAACGCAGCTTTCTGGTCGGGTGTCAGAACATAGAGGTCCCCGCCACCGGCAACGAAATCCTCATAAGCCTGAATCGACTTGCGCTTGGGTGAGGCAAAGGTCGCCTGCTGCAGCGCATAAAACCCGTCGACTACCACGCGGCGCATATCTTCTGGCATCTCCTGGAACTTGGCGTTGTTCATCCACCACAGCGCACCCATGTAGGCATGCCCATCCAGCGTGACATATTGCAGGCCTGCATCAGGGAACTTCATACCCATGATGTCAGTGATGCCGTTTTTCGAGCCCTCAACCACGCCGGTCTGGAAGCTGGTGAACAGTTCTGGCCACGGGATCGGGGTCGGTGATGCACCCAGTGCTTTGACCAGCTCCTGCGGCAGGTCGGCAACCACGGTGCGGATTTTCAGACCTTCCATGTCAGCCGGCTCGGCGACACGGCGTTGTGTATTGGCGAAGTTGCGCCAGCCACCTGTATTGCCGATTGTCATCAGACGGATCGCACCGCCGGAATCCTCCAGCGCCATGTCGCGCATCTGCCGGGTGAAATCACCAGATAGGACATGTTCGGCAATGCGGTCATCGGCCATCAGGTAAGGCAGGTCCAGAACCTGCACGTAAGGGAAGATGCCCGAGGCCCCTCCAGAGGTTGAGATGTAGATGTCGATCGTACCGTCTGCCACGCCCTGCAGACACTCGGCACCGTTCGAGCAGAGCTGCGTACCGATGAACAGCTCAACCTCAATGGCTCCGTTCGAGGCCGCCTCAACGTAGTTCTTAAAAACGACCAGACCGTCATAGTCTTCGTCGTTTTCATTCGAGTTTGCTGTGGCGCGTAGCGTGTAGTCGGCGGCTGCCGCGGCAATCGCAGACGCGGCCACTAGCGACGTGGCCACCGCTGCGGTTTTGATAAATCTTCTGAGCATGCGTTTCCTCCCTGTGATACTCAGTTCAGTTTGCAAATCCCGTTATCCTCGGGATCGTCATGGATAGTGCGGGGATGTATGTGATCAAGAAGATCACGATGATTTCGACCGCCAGAAACGGCAGGATTGCCTTGGCGATGGTTTCAACCCGTTCCCGAGACACGGCGGCGGCTACGAACAGCACCAGCCCCATGGGCGGGGTGGCCAGACCGACAGTCAGGTTGACGCTCATGATAATGGCAAAATGGATCGGGTCTACACCGAGGCTGGTGAAGATCGGACCGAGGATCGGGCCAAGGATGATAATAGCGGGGCCTGCATCCAGGAACATTCCGACGATGAACAGCAGCAGGTTGATCAGGAACAGCAGGATCAGCGGGTTTTCCGACAGGCTGAGGATTAGCGAGGCCAGCTGCTCCGGCGCATGGCTAAGACTAACGACCGTCTTGAAGGCCATTGCCGCCCCGACCAACAACAGGACGACAGCTGAGGTCATGCCTGCGTTGCTGAGCACTTCGGGGACTTCTTTCCACGTCAATGTGCGCAGGACGAAGAAACCGATGATGAAGGCATACCCTACGGCGACAGCGGCAGCCTCGGTCGGGGTAAAGATGCCACCCAGTATTCCGCCCAGGATGATCACAGGGGTCATCAGTGGGAAGAACGCCTTTAGGCTGGCCTGACGGCGTTCCGGCCAAGTGTATTTACGGCTGGCGACCGGGAAGTCGTAGCGATCCGCCATCAGCTTGATCATGAGCATCAAACCGACACCGACCATGACCCCAGGCACGATGCCAGCGAGAAAGAGCGCAGCCACACTTTCACCCATGACATAGGCATAGATGATCATGATGCCCGAGGGCGGGATGATCGGCCCGATCACCGAACTGGCTGCCGTGATCGCGGCGGCAAATTTGCGGGTATAGCCTTGCTTCTCCATCGCCGGGATCAGCATTGACCCAAGCGCCGAAGTATCGGCGACAGCGGACCCTGAAAGGCCCGCGAACAGGATCGAGCTGAGGACGTTCACATGCGCAAGGCCGCCCCGCAGGTGGCCCATCAGGGCCTGGCTGAACTCCACAAGTCGGATGGTGATGCCGCCCCGGTTCATCAGTTCTCCGGCCAGCATGAAGAAAGGGATCGCCATCAGCGGGAAGCTATCCATACCGTTATAGACATTGCGATAGAGCAGCGTAATGTCGTTGGTCTGACCGCTGAGCCATAGCAGAATGCCGGGCGCTGCCAGCAGTGCGAAAAAGACCGGCAGGCCGATCAGCAGGAAAATCAGGAAGGTGGGCAGGAACCAAATCAGCATTTATTCAGCCCCCACCGCAGCTTCGGGAATTTCAGGCAAAAGATGTGCTCCGCCCAACATGGTTACTATCGACCGCAAGATCAGTTCGATATTGACCGAGATCAGCAAGATGATCCCAACCAGCAGCGAGGCCATCATCCAACTGCGCGGAATACGGTACCATTCATCGAACCCGAAAGAGGTAGGCAGGTACAACGCCGCAGTGGCGAACCGGCCACCAAAGCCCGTAACCTCAGACCAGCCGATATTGACCGCAACAAGCAGCACGGCCAGCGAGATCAGCAGCAGGAACAAATTGAGCGATTGACCAAGCACGCGCGGCAGGAAGCGCGCAAGCATATCGATGGCGACGAACCCTCCGCGACGGAAAGCTGTGGGGGCCATCAGGCCCGTCATCCAGAGCATGCAGAACCGGGCAGCCTCATCCGGCCATGGCAGTGCGTTACCCAAGACATATCGGAAGAACACCTGAATCAGGATCGCGATAACCATAACTGCAATCGCAACAACACCGACCGCGCGGCCCAGACGCAGCACGGTTTCGTTCACGAATGCAATCGGCGTCAACGCCGATGCCAGTCCGCCCATGCGGATCCTCCCACTGTCAGCTGCGGGTTTGACCCGCAGTCGTCATATCGCGCTTAGCTCTGCGCGAATTGGCCGAGTTTTCCGGCAAAGAACGTCAGCGCGTCTCCATCCGCCATGCTGACTTTCAGAACTTTGCCCACCACGATCACATGATCGCCTGCATCGTGATAAGCGTGCTGCTCGCATTCGAACCGGGCAAGACTGCCCGGCAACAACGGGGTGCCGTTTTCACAACGGTCATGTTCGATATCACGCAGCGCATGGGCGTCTTTTGAACAGCCAAAGCACAGCTCGGCCTGTTCAGCAGACAGAACATGCACACTGAAGTGACGCGCCGCGTGAAAATAGCGGAACCGGCGCGAATTGCGGTCGCCCGCCCACATCACCAGCGGCGGATCCAGCGACAGGGACGAAAAGCTGTTGGCGGTAATGCAGATTGGCCCATCCTCGCTGTCGCAGGTCACGACAGTAACTCCGGTGGCAAAACGGCCAAAAGCATCGCGCAGGGTTCGCGTGTCGTCCTTATGCGGGACGAATGTATGGTTCATATCGCGCGAGATTGCGTTCATCATGGCACCTCATGTCCCAGCGCCGCCTCATACAGGCGGTACCAGCTTTCACGATCCAGCTTGACCTTCAACGCATCCGAGGCGCGTTTGATACGGCCCAGATTATTTGTGCCCAGAACAGGCAGTATGCTTGCTGGATGCGCGAGCAGGAAGGCAACGGCCACAGCGGCGCGATCCACCCCGAATTCTGCGGCGATCTCATCCGCTACAACGCCGACCGGTGGATTCCCGGCCATCAAAAGGCCTCCACCCAGTGGAGACCACGCCATAAGCGGGTGACCATGCTGTTGATGGAACGCCAGATCACCGTTGGTGAACGGGCTGATCTCGCCCAGAGATATCTCGACCTGATTGGTGACCAATTGGGTTTTCATCGCCGACTGCAGCAAAGACCAGTCCCAAGGGCGGAAGTTGGACACACCAACCGCGCCGACCTTGCCACTGGCAACCACCTCATCCAGCGCTGCACCGGTTTCATGGTGATCCATCATTGGATCCGGGCGGTGGATCAGTAGCAAGTCGATGTGGTCGATCGCCATTTCCGACAGAGATGTATCGACCGATTTCAGAATATGCGCACGCGACGTGTCGTAATATTTGACCTTGGCCTCGGCATAACGCCCCATCGGCGCGACGATGTCACATTTAGTGACGATCTCCATTTTCTGGCGCAGGCTGGGATTGGTGCGCAAGGCATTGCCCAGAACGGCTTCGGCCGCGTATCCGCCATAAATGTCGGCCTGATCGAAGGTGGTGATGCCCTGATCCAGACAGGCCTGAATCTTGGCCTCAACATACGCAGTCGAGGTGTCACTGTCATCACCCAAGCGCCACATGCCATAGACAAGACGGCTCATTTCCAGCGTGTCAGATAGTTTCACACGTTGCATCAGCGACGAACTCCGTTGCCCAGCGGGGTTGCCGGGGTGGTTGCTGGCACGCGCCCGTAAGCTTCGGGAAGCGAGCAGGTTTTCAGGTTGGGCATCACACGGGCGCCAAAATGCTTGGCCTCGTCCATGTGCGGGTAGCCCGAGAAGATGAAGGCGCGGATGCCCATCTTCTGATACTCTTCGATTTTAGACATAACTTGATCGGTCGAACCGACCAGCGCAGCACCACAGCCCGACCGTGCGCGTCCGACGCCGGTCCACAGTCCAGGTTCGACATAGCCATATTCGTCGGCCAGATCGCGGTTCTTGGATTGATGCGCCACGCCCAAGGATGTCGCGTCCAGTGCCCGCTCGCGGATCGCACGACCATATTCGTCATCCAGATTCGAGACGATGTAGTCGGCGTACTCCTGTGCCTCAGCCTCGGTATCGCGAACAATCATGTGGACGCGCAGACCGTAGTCCAGAGTACGATTGTAATTCTCGGCAACCGCATGAACGGCTTTCATCCGCTCGGCCAACTGATCCTTTGTTTCCGGCCACATCAGGTAGACATCGCAATGCTCGCCGCACAGGTCCAAAGCAGACGGCGAGTAGCCGCCGAAATACAGCAGTGGGCCACCGGTCTGGTAAGGCCGAGCCGGGTCGGTGGTCAGGCCTGAAAAGTTATAGACCTCGCCCGCATGGTTGATTTCGTCCTGCGTCCAGGCCTGTTTCAGGATCTCGACCACTTCGCGCGAACGCTGATAGCGGTACGCACTGTCGGCTTTCTCGCCCGGGAAATCGGACGAGATGATGTTGACTGTCAACCGCCCCTTAAGCATGTGGTCCAGCGTCGCGATGGTACGGGCCAGCATGATGGGCTGCATCTCGCCACAGCGCACGGCGGCCAGCAGGTTGATGTTTTCGGTAATCGGCGCGCAACCTGCAACAAAGCTCAGGGTGTCCTGTCCGACCTGATAAGACGATGGGCACAGGATATTGCGAAAGCCTTGCGCCTCGGCCTCTTTCACGATGCCTGAACAATGCTCCCAGCTGGATCGCAGTTCACCATCGGGCACACCCAGAAACTGGTAGTCATCCGAGCAAAGCGCTGCAAACCACGAAACCTCGGCCGCATCCAGGTCGGGGGATGTGATGGGGACGATGGTCATTTGATTCACGCTCCGTACATCTTTGACTTTCCTCTTGCGTAGCAAGCGCATTGATGTAGATCAATAGTGTATCAATTTTTCCTGCGACCGAGTGAAGCGCCCTCAATGTCCGCCAACAGCCGCAACCCCAACGCCCTGCCGATCTATGTCCAGATCTCAGAGCTTCTGATCCGCGATATAGCTGCGGGCCGTCTGATTGATGGTGAGCGTCTTCCACCTGAACGGGACATGGCTTCGAACCTAAATGTCTCGGTCGGGACCTTGCGAAAATCCCTCGCCGAGCTTGAGAAAAAAGGCATGTTGGAGCGTATTCAGGGTTCGGGCAACTACATCCGCGAGACCGGAACGCAGAACAGCGTCTATGCGATGTTCCGGCTGGAACTGCCCGAAGGCGGCGGGTTGCCGCGTGCCGATATTCTGTCAGTTGATCATCTCAAGAAGCCTGCGAAGCTGCCGAAGTTCGGCCTGTCTGATAGCGGTTCGCGCGTACGCCGGATGCGTTATCTGAATGACACAATCATCGCGGTCGAAGAAATCTGGCTGGACGAATCAGCCGGGACCATAGACCAGAACCTGCTGTCCGACTCGCTTTATCGCTATTACCAGCAACAACTTGGCTTCTGGATCACTCGGGCAGAGGATCGCGTTTCTGTCAGTGCCCTGCCCGACTGGACTCCTGAAGGCTTCACCAAACCTGCGGGCCAAGCCGCAGGGTATATCGAACGGTTCAGTTGGTCTGAGAAAGCTGAACCTATCGAGTTTTCAAAAACATGGTTTGATTCAGATCGAGCCACATACGTTCAACGCCTGAAATAAAAGGAACTGCGCATGACCCGGACCACCAACTATGGGCTGATCGGATGCGGTATGATGGGGCAGGAACACCTGCACAACATTGCTCTGCTTGAGGGCACACGAGTCGCCGCAATCTTCGAACCCGACCCGGAGATGGCGCATAAGGCGCAGGCGATTGCACCCGACGCGCAGATGGTGTCTTCCCTTCAGGACCTTCTGACGGTCAATGATCTGGACTGTCTGGTCATCGCCAGCCCCAACCACCTGCATGTTGATCAACTGGCCGAGATTGCGGAAACCCGCCCACTGCCACTGTTAATCGAGAAACCGTTGTTCACTGATCCCGCCGATCTTGCACGGCTTGAAGAGTTAGAGCGCAATTTTCCGCACCCGATCTGGGTCGCGATGGAATATCGCTATATGCCCCCGATCACGGCGCTGATCGATGAAGCAGCGACCGCAGGTGGTGAGATCAAGATGCTCACGATCCGCGAACACCGCTTTCCGTTTCTCGAAAAGGTCGGCAATTGGAACCGGTTCAACCGTAACACTGGCGGTACATTCGTCGAAAAATGTTGCCACTTCTTCGACCTCATGCGCCTGATCCTGCAATCAGACCCGGTTCGCGTTTCCGCAAGCGGTGGCCAAGCCGTCAATCATTTGGACGAAGTTTATGACGGCGATACTCCAGATATTCTGGACCACGGCTATGTCATTGTCGATTTTGCTTCGGGCACACGCGCGATGCTCGAGCTTTGCATGTTTGCCGAGGGTTCGCGGTATCAAGAAGAAATCTCGGCCATTGGGCGCGATGCCAAGATTGAAGCGCTTGTGCCCGGCCCGGGCCGCTTCTGGCCCGAACATTTGGGCGACGCGCCTGTACCACAGCTGATCATCAGCCCTCGTGCACCGAAAGGCCCAATCCAGCGCGACATCCCCGTTGATCCCGAGTTGCTGGCGGCTGGCGACCACAATGGCTCGACTTATTACCAGCACAAAGGCTTTCTGGAGCTGGTCAGGGGCGAGCGCGCCAAACCCGAGGTCTCACTGCGTGATGGGATTTGGGCCGTGCGTATCGGCCTTGCCGCACAACAGGCGTCAGAGCAGGGCCAAACGATCAGCCTAGCTGGGTGATTAACAGGGTCAGAAAATCACATTCAGCATCAACAGTGAGACGATCAAGAAAATGATCGTCATGATCCCGCCCGAACGGACGAAATCGGTCACTTTGTACCCAGCTGGCCCCATGATCAGCGCATTCACCTGATGGGTCGGGATAATGAAACTGTTCGAGGTCGAAATCGCGACGGTTAATGCAAAGACCGCCGGGTTGGCACCCGCCGCAACCGCAATTGAAACCGCAAGGGGCACCAACAGAACCGTCGCGCCGACGTTTGACATGACCAGAGAAAATGCCGTCGCCAGAATGGCGACGCCCGCCTGTAGCGCCCAATTCGGCCATCCATCCAAGATGATCATGATCTGTTGCGCAATCCATGCCGCAGTCCCGGTATTCTGCACCGCCTGACCCAACGGGATCAGACACGCCAGCAGAAAGACCGTGTTCCATCCAACTGCTCGATACGCCTCGTCAACACTGAGCACCCGGGTCAACATCATTCCTGCGGCTCCGGTCAGCAAGCAGAGCGACAACCGCACATCCGTGAACAGGATCAGCGACAATGAGATCAAGAAGAACAAGAGCGCCCAGCCTACCTTTTGCGGGCGCAATTCATCCTGCGGGAAGTCCGAGGTGACCACAACAAAATCCGGATCACGCTTTATCCGCATCAGGTTGTCCCAGCGGGTATGAGCAACCAACATGTCGCCAGCCTTGAACTTCTCAAGCCCGATCTGGGTGGATTCATGCGTCTCAGTCTCGACATGACTCAGCGTCTCTTCACCCCTGTGGATGGCGAGCAAAGACATTCCGTAGGTTTTGCGGAATAGCAATTCGCGAGGGCATTTGCCGATCAGTTTGCTGTCAGGCGTCACGACCACCTCTGCGACCCCAGCATTCGTGGGTGCGAACTCTTCGACAAACACATCCAGATCAGGCAGCACCGTCAGCCCGTACTTTTCGGCAAACTCTTCGACAACCCAGCGCCGACCCACAATCGCTAATCGACAGGGTGCGGCAATCTCGGCTGTTAACACCTGAACCATCGAGGTCTTGCCACGATAAAAGGTCGAGATGATATAGAGGTGATTTTCAAAGTTGATATCTGCCAGAATCTGCCCAACCAGCGGGCTGTCGGCCGGAACCACAACCTCGAACACATCGGCCTTCAGCCCGTAGACCCGCTGAAGATATTCCTGAGTCCCGCGCCCGGTACCCGTACTCTCCGACCCTGAATCACCCGGCAGCACCCAACGTCCCAGCAGCAGGAAATATGCGATCCCCGTTAAGATCAGCACCGCACCGATGGGGGTAACGGAAAACAATCCAAAGGGTTCCATCTTCTGAGCTTCGGGCAGTCCTTCGTTTGCAGTTTGGATCAGGTCATTCAACAGAATAAGGGGCGAGGACCCGACCATCGTCATTGTCCCCCCCAGAATGGCACAAAACCCCATGGGCATAAGCAAACGTGACAACGGAATACCCGATCGCGATGAGATACGGCTAACCACCGGCAGGAACAACGCCGCCGCCCCGACATTTTGCATGAATGATGAGATAACACCGACTGTGCCCGAAACGATCGGCAGCACTCGGTTTTCAGACTTACCACCATATTTCAAAATGACGGACGCGACCTTGTTCATCAGCCCCGTTTTATCCAAACCCGCCCCTACGATCATGACCGCAATGATCGAAATCACGGCATTGGACGCAAACCCGTCAAACAGATGAGGAACATTTGCCAGATTTTCGAGACCCGGTGCATAACTCAGCAGACCCACAATGACCAACACCAGGATGGCCGAAAGATCGATCCTTACAATCTCGGACACAAACAAGAACACCGTGAAGGCCAAAAGCGCCGAGACCACACCCATTTCGTATGTAAACGCCAATTGCTCCACTGGGATCACCTGGTTCCAAAAGCAAATCTAATAGGCATTTCTAGGCAATCAGCGCGGGCCTGTCATGGACTTTGTCTGTTTGGTCGAAATCCACCGTGACAAAACTACCGGCGTCGTAAGAAGCCGTCCGGTGCCACCGAAATTTGCAGCTTGTGATCGATACTCTTGTCGATCTCGAAATCAGGATTGACTTTCAACCAATCATGAACTGCAGTCTTTGGGTTGTCTCCAGGTCCCCATGGACGATCAGTGAACTTAGTGGGAGGCATTTCCTCAACGATTGTATCGAACACAATGCAATAGCTACCCGAAGGAACAAGCGGGGCATACGCATATAACTCAGCAAGCACATGATCGGGTGTATGATTGCTGTCGAGACAAACAAGTACCTTATGGTAATCTTCAGCAGCAGTTCGATCCTGGTCCAAAATATCTTCGTCGATAGATGAGCCTTGAATCATCTCGATTCTGGAGGCCATCGGATGCTCTTCTATGGCTGCACGATTGTGGGCGAGAGTACCAATGTCAACGCCAAGAACCCTGCATTTGGGACGAGCGAGATCAAGCGTCGTGCTCGCATAAGCGGCGTGAACATGTCATGGACTTGGACCACACCCCGCCGCGTGTGGTCAGGAAGACAGGCTGGAACCACTGCCTGAACTGTACGAAACCGTTATGGAGCTTGGTTGCAATAGGGATTCGCATCCGCGATAACTGCAAGACGCCGACCCGATTGCAAAGTCATTCACGATAGCCGTTGCCGCAGGAGATGGCAGAGTAACGGCAAGCTGTTTCGCCAGCCGCGCAAGGCATTGGAGACCGTCCCTCGTAAATCCAACAGAGCAAACCTCGGCAGTGTCTCCTTGCTGCCTGCATCGGTGAAGCGCCCCGGGGGCATGAGTTCCGGGGCGCTTTTGCTGAGCGAGTCACCACAGCAAGCCGCATTGCTTGTATTGTACTGGTTTGGGCAAACACACCACCCCGCAGGGCGGGCACCACCTACTCTAAGCTTTTGTATTTGCTTGGCTTAAGTGGTGAGCCGTGCAGGATTCGAACCT